>JADGAO010000212.1 GCA_015231995.1 Nitrospinota bacterium
CATTTTGATTGGCATTCGCGTGGAGTGGCAGTCTGAGTCCTCCGGGTCTGGTTCGTTTGGCGTGGATTTACGTTATCACTCGCCACAAACCATATATGCCATTCCCGATGGTGGTTGGCCAAAATTCCGCGCTTGTGAAAAGCGGGGCGACCTGCCTGTAATTGCCTATGTGCCACCGTTTTCCGGCCTTGAACCAACGGAGAAGTGGCTTGATAGCGCTCCGATCCGTCAGCAGGTGGGTAAGGGCCAGCCCGGCAGTGTGCTACGAAATCTACTGTTGAAAGTTTGCCCCTCGCCACCCCGTGGGCAGGATGGGCGCATCGCTAAAGGACATAAACAACCTGCTGATTGGCAAGAGCTGGCTGGAATTATCGAGCGTTGGTTCTCTGTCAAAATCCGGGAGCCTAAATACGACTCAGCCAAGGATGTCTATATCACCGTCGAGTACCGCCAGGATAGCAAGGACTACGACATCATCGCTGGAGGGAGCGGGTTCCACCAGACGTTGACCTTGCTTGCGTTTCTGTACGGCTATCAGCCGACAACCATCCTGCTCGACGAGCCTGACGCTCACATGCACGTCAACCTGCAACGTGAAATTCTTGATTATTTCAAGCGGAAGTCCAGTGAGAGAAACACACAGTTCCTTATAGCCACTCACGCCGAGGAGTTTGCACGCGGTGTGGATGCCAGTCAAATCATTTCTCTTTTAAGCCAAGAGCCAAAACGTATCCAGTCCACGCCCGAAGTGATTCAGGCAATGGCGGAAGTGTCCAACGAGGATGTCACCCGGCTGATGACATCCCCCTACATACTTTATGTGGAGGGAGAAAGCGACGAGCGAATCCTGCGCGCATGGGCAAAACAATGCGACGCTCAAGCCGCGATGGACAAAGTATGTTTCAAAACAATGGGCGGCGGCGACAAGAAGGGTATGCAGGATTGGGCGAACAAGCATTTTGCCGCGCTACAGCAGATCATCCCAGGGGTCGCCAAGCTGATGCTTTTCGACTACGACGACAGCAAGAGCGCTTTCCATCCCAAACCGGGCAATTTGGGGTTGGCTGAGTGGAAGCGCAAGAACATCGAAAACTACCTGCTTGTGCCATCTGCATGGGAACGGGCCGCCATGAAGCAGACGAAACACGACGAGGGCGATCTGTTCGCACAAGCTGTCTTACGGACAATCAGGGAGTTTTTTGCCGGCGAAAATTTAACCTTGCCACGCGGAAAGACTTGGCGAAATGTCACTGCAAACGTGTTCAGCGCAGTGGATGGCAAGCGCATCCTGTTTGAAAATGACGACTCCCTTTTTCATCAGCTGAGAAAAAACTCGCCATCCGTGAAGCTTATTCCCGAACAGGTTGCCTTAAATATGCTCGCCGACGAAATTCACGAGGATGTGCATCATTTTTTCAGCAAGCTGGTTGCGCTGACCGCGACTGCCTAAGCTCAACCATCATGTCCATTACACGAAAATGATTAAACCATCCTGGCTCGCCAAACGGACGAGCCTCAATTACCAAACGGATTTCACCCGCAAGGCTCTGGCCGATACGCATGTTTCCACCGTCTGCAGGGAAGCGCGGTGCCCAAACATGGGGGAATGTTTTTCTAACCGCGTGGCGACATTTATGATACTCGGCGACGCCTGCTCCCGGACGTGCGGATTCTGCGCCGTGGAAAAATCGCGCAAACTTCCGCCACCTGATGCGACTGAGCCTGAACGAGTGGCGGAGGCTTCATCTATCCTGGGCCTTTCTCATGTGGTTGTTACGTCCGTCACAAGGGACGATCTGGAAGATGGCGGAGCCTTCCATTTTGCGCGCACCATAAAAGCGATCCGCTCCTCGCTCCCGTCCGCGTCGGTGGAGGTGTTGACGCCGGATTTTGGCGGAAACGTCTTGGCGATAGACACTGTGACGGACGCCGGGCCGGACGTTTATAACCACAACGTGGAAACCGTTCCCGAACTGTACGCCACAGTCAGGCCGAAAGCCGATTTCTCCTGTTCGACCGGCCTGCTGGAGCATGTAAAAAAACGCGCTCCGTTTGTCGTGACTAAGAGCGGGATCATGCTCGGATTGGGAGAGACGCTCGAACAGGTGACAGAGGTCATGCGCCGTCTCGTAGATGTCGGATGCGACGTATTCACGGCCGGGCAGTACCTTCGTCCAAAACTTGCAAACCTGCCGGTGACGGAATATGTCCGGCCAGAGGTTTTCGACATGATTAAGGAATTGGGCGAGACGATTGGGTTTAAAAAAGTGTTCGCCGGGCCGTATGTCCGTTCGTCGTATCATGCCGGGGAGGTGTTTGTGGAAGGCTTGAGGAAGCGGGAAACTTAACGCTTTTTGATAATGAAGTGAACCCTTTGAACTGGAAGCACATCTTATATTCAAGGAATAGCTTGAATATAAGGAAGGTGAGTAAAAATGCCGATTTATGAATACGTTTGCAAAGCCTGCGGCCACAAATTCGAAAAGCTTGCGTCATTAGCGTCGGCCCACCTGACCAACGAATGCCCGAAATGCGGCGCAACAAGTGGCGAAAGGGTAATGTCCAAGACAAATTCCGCCGGAACCAGTTCCACCGGCGCCGCCAGAGGGTATTGCGGACCCATGAGCTTTGGGTGAGGGCGTTAAATAAAGGCCCGTGCGGTCTTGTTAAAGTTTTGCCGGCCAATCTTTGAGGACGGTTTTAATAAAGTAGGGAGAATAGCAGTTGATGTGGAGTGATATTCTTGTTGGCGGCGTTTTCGCCGTCATTTTATTTCTTGTGTTGGGGCGTGGCGGCGGAAGTGGAGGCGGCTGAAACCCTAAAAGCGGATGCTGATCCCGCCGTGCGCGGGATTTTTTTATTTCTCGACACGTTTCTGAAACCGCCTCTTGATATCTAAAGCGGAATCCGCTTAAATGGGGCTGTCGCCAAATGGCGTAAAATAGAAACGACAAACGCTGTTCGAGGTGTTCTTCACCTCGAACTCCTTATCTTTTAACGTGAATTTATTCTTCCGTAAAGACGGCGGGGTGAAGAACACCCACGCCGAGCATTTTGGAGACAGCCCCAAATAATGTTTTTTCATGGAGTCTTTCAGATGAAACTTCGCGCCCCCACCGAAACGTTTTTTCTTTTGGCGGTTTTGTTTTTCGGCGTTTCTTTTGCCAATGGCGCGGCGGCGGATTCTAAAGCCGCTCAGAAAGCCCAGGCCGACTACATGCTTCACTGCGCTCCATGCCACGGCGATCAGGGAGACGGAAAAGGCCAGTTGGCGGCGGCCCTGAACCCGGCCCCCAGGGATCATACCGACTCCAAATATTTTAGCTCCAAAACGGACGACCATCTTGTAAAAGTTGTGACCAACGGAGGCTCTGCCGTGGGCCTGGACGAGGGAATGCCGCCGTTCAGCACGTTATTGAGCCCTGATGAGATAAAAGGGGTAGTCGCTTACGTCCGCCAGTTGTGCAAGTGCAAATATACGAAGTAGCGCTTCGTATTTGAGTGAAACCCGACAAATAAAGTTGCATTTGCCGGGGTTTCACTGCATCATTATGTTTCCGTAAAATACGGACAATACTGTTAGTGGTTGTTTTTTATATTTACTGGCGTGGCCTGCGATTTGGATAGCCTGCCCAAGCGGCGCTCCTTGCCGCCACCGTCGAAACAACCTTCATCTTTATAAACCCCGGGAAATGATTGCAGTGGCATTTAACTTTAAGCGGATAGCGGCATGATACAGATAAACAACATTACCAAAACCTACGGCAAGCAGACGCTGTACGACGACGTCACCCTCAGCATAGGGTCGCGTGAAAAAGTCGGGTTCGTAGGGCGCAACGGAAGCGGCAAGTCCACGCTGTTCCGCCTGATACTTGGCGAGGAACAGCCCGACAGCGGAATAATAAACATCCCAAAAGGGTACAGGATAGGCTCGCTCGCGCAACACCTGAAGTTTACAGAGAAAACTGTGCTTGAAGAGGTCGCCACAGCCCTGTCCGAGGACGAGATATACGACCATTGGAAAGCGGAAAAAATCCTTTCCGGCCTCGGTTTTAGCGAGGCGGATATGGAAAAGGCGCCGGAGAGTTTTTCCGGCGGCTATCAGATACGGATGAACCTGGCCAAACTGCTGGTGCAGAACCCGCATATGCTACTGCTGGACGAACCGACAAACTACCTGGACATCGTCAGCCTGCGCTGGCTCAAAAGCTGGCTTCGCTCGTTCCAGGGCGAGGTACTGCTCATCACGCACGACCGTGGGTTCATGAACGAAGTGACCACCCACACGATGGGTATCGTCCGCAGGCAGATACGCAAGCTAAAAGGGGACGCCGTCACTTTCTACGAGACGCTGGATCACGAGGATGAAATCCACGAAAAGACGCGGCTCAACCAGGAGAAGCGGATAAGGGAGATCGAAGAGTTCGTGGCGCGCAACAAGGCCCGCGCAAGCTCCGCATCCCGCGCCCAGTCGCGCCTCAAACTGCTGGACAAAATGGAGCGGATCGAAAAGCTGGATCACGACGCGATGCTCGCGTTCCGTTTCCACTATGAAAAGTGCCAGGGTAAGACCGTGATGGAGGTCAATGATCTTTCCTTCTCCTATGACGGCAATCCTGATAACGCGTTGTTCAAGAATCTGACATTTTTCGTTGGCGCGCAGGACCGTATCGCCATCATCGGAAAAAACGGCAAAGGCAAATCAACTCTGCTCAACATACTCGCCGGCGAGTTGAAACCGGTTACCGGCGAAGTCAGCTCCCATCCCAATCTGAAGATCGGGCATTTCGGGCAGATGAACATCCAGAGGCTCGACCCCGAATACAACATCCTTAAAGAGTTGAGCATGGCCAACCCGTCGCTCAACAACCAGCAACTGCGTTGTATCGCCGGAGCGATGATGTTCCCAGGCGACGCGGCGGAAAAGAACATAAAGGTGCTCTCCGGCGGAGAGCGGAGCCGCGTCCTGCTCGGCAAGATACTGGCCAACCCCACGAACATCCTGCTACTTGACGAGCCGACGAACCATCTGGACATGGAGTCTATCGAGGAGCTGACCGAACAGCTTGACGAGTACGAAGGGGCGGTCATCATCGTCACTCACAGCGAAATGATATTGCGCGATATCGCCACAAAACTGATCGTCTATAACGAAGGCGGCGCTAGCCTCTTTTTGGGCAACTACGACGATTTCCTTGAAAAGATCGGTTGGGACGACGAGCCTAAAGCCAAAAAGAAAGAGGATAAGGGGAAGAAACCCGAAAAACAGGCAGAGCTGGAAGAGGCCCCCAAACCGTCAAAACCTGCTAAAAAACGGGATAGAGGGTTTGCGTAGGCGGGGATTAGTGGCTCCGCTACGCAAGCGTGATTAATGAGACTTCCGGGTCGCAGTTTATCCGTACGGGCGCCAGCAGATGGCCGATTCCACGAGAAATATAGGTCACACGGTCGCCATCGCGCACAGGGCCGGACAGGTATTTCTGCCCGAATTTGGATGGTGTGAA
>JADGAO010000213.1 GCA_015231995.1 Nitrospinota bacterium
ATGATGGGTTAATGTGATGTACCGCCAGCGTCCCGCTGGCATGCCAACACTATGATGGCACAAAGCAATCGGGCAACCGCAGGGGCTACCCAACCTCTACCCTCTCTATTGACGGGAAAGGGCAGAGTGGAGTGGTATAAATAATTTCTTTCACAAACCCCTCACCCCGCCCTTCGGGCCGACCCTCTCCCGCAAGGGGCGAGGGTAAAGAGATGCCGCCTTACGACACCTTCAACCCGCTTCCGACTTCCCCTGCCGGGCCGATCAGCGTCAGCTTCTCACCGTCGTTGACAGCCAACAACATCCCGTTGGATTCGATCCCCATAAGCTTGCGTGGCTTTAAGTTGGCGACGATGACGATGGTCTTTCCAACCATCTCTTCCGCTGTGTAGGACTTCGCTATTCCCGCAACCAGTGTGCGCGTCTCGCCGCCCACGTCTATGGAAAGCTTCAACAGTTTGTCCGCCTTGGCGACGCGCTCTGCGGTTAAAACCTTCGCGGTGCGAAGCTGGATTTTGGCGAAGTCGTCATACTCTATCTGCCCGGTGGACGCTGGCGGAGCGGCGTCTTCACCATGTTTTGTAAGATGCGAATGCGTGGGAGCAGGCGCTTTCACAGCCGTCTCCCCTTTTTGTTTTGCCGATTCCATTACCTTCTCCACAGCTTTCATATCCACACGATCCATCAGGCGCTCGAACTGGCCGATTTCGTGGTTTGCAAGAAGGTTGGTTGGATAGTCGCTTATATGGCTCCACTCACGCGGTTCCAATTTAAGTATGCGCTCAACTTTCTCGGCGAAGGCTGGCACGATGGGTTTCAAGTAGAACGTGATGAAACGAAATGCGAGGATTCCCGTCGTTAAAACCGTTCTCAGCTTTTCTGGGTCGTTTTTCAAATCCCACGGTTTGTTATCATCAATATAGGCATTCGCTTTATCCGCAAGCTGGCATACTCTCTTGACTACAAGGGCGAAATCGCAAGCTTCATAGTCGTTGCGGATAGTTTCGCCAGCTCGCAGTATTTCCAATATCAGTTCGTTGTCATTCCCAAGAACGGCCAATTTATTGCCAAGGCCAGCCTTGTTCATAATCGTTATCGTCCTCGACCCCAAATTCGCCACCTTGTTCACAAGCTCGGCGTTGACGCGGAAGACGAAGTCCTGAAAGCTCAAATCCAGGTCGTCCACGGAGTTCTTTAGCTTGCTGGCGTAGTAATAACGCAACAGCTCGGTGTTTATGTTGGCGGAGAAATCTTTCGCGTTGACGAACGTCCCGCGCGACTTGGACATCTTCTCGCCGTTTATCGTCAGGAACCCGTGGACGTGTATTTTGTCCGGTATTTTTATCCCCGCCCCGGTGAGCATCGGTATCCAGAAAAGAGTGTGGAAATATACGATGTCCTTGCCGATAAAATGATGGACCTCGCCGCCGTCCCCGCCCCAAACTTCTTCGAGCTTACGGCCATTTTTTTCAGCCCAGTTTTTCGCGGAAGCAAGGTACCCGATGGGCGCATCGAGCCAGACGTAGAAATACTTGTCTTCCTCGCCGGGAATTTTGAAGCCGAAATACGGCCCGTCGCGGGAGATGTCCCACTCTTTCAAACCTTCCTTCATCCATGTGGCGAGGAAGTTTTTTATCTCCGGCTGAAGCGCGTCGCCAGCCATGAACTTCTCAAGCTCCGGGGTGAAATCGGAGACGCGGAAGAAAAGATGACGCGAAACTTTCCGGGTTGGGGCGGAACCGCACACCGAGCATTTCGGCTCTTTAAGCTCGGTAGAGGCGTAATGCGCCCCGCACACGTCGCACGAATCGCCATACTGATCCGGCGCGGAACATTTGGGGCATATCCCGCGCACGAACCTGTCGGGCAGGAACATCTTGTCGTTTTCGCAATACGCCTGCTCCACGTCGCGGTTTGCAATATGTCCACCCTCTTTTAGTTCAAGGTAAACCTTCTCGGCAAGCTCACGGTTCTCCGTGGAGTTTGTGGAATGATAGTTGTCGAAATTTATATGGAAATCGCGAAAATCCGCCTGATGCTCCGCCTGATATTTTTCGATAATTTTTTCCGGCGTCGTACCCTCGGCCTTGGCGCGGATCATTATCGGCGCGCCATGAGTGTCGTCGGCGCAGAAATAGAGGCACTCGTTCCCCATCATTTTCTGGAACCGGACGAATATGTCCGTCTGTATATATTCGACAAGATGTCCAAGATGGATCGAACCGTTGGCGTATGGAAGAGCGGCTGTAACCGCCATTTTTCTTTTTTTAAGGGGCATCTTTTCGACTCCAAAGGCATCAAAGTTAAAGCGAGCGGTAATTGTAACACGGCGGGGAACAGACGGTTGGGATTGACAAGCCAGCGACTTGCTTTGATAATCCATCCATACGCCGTCGGGTTATCCGGCGGTTAGCTTGGCGGTTTGCTTCCTTGCGCGCTGTTTAGGGAGGGGGCGTTCGGTGAGAGGTTTCCGGTTTTTTCTCGCGGCCACGCTGTCGGCAGTATGCCTTCTTGCGCCATCCGTCCCTTCCATGGCTCAACCTGCGGCTGACACTATAAAGATAAACGAGAAAGGTTTCACCTCCAGCGAAACCTGCGGCAAATGCCACACAGGCATCCACGAGTTGTGGAAAAGCTCCATGCACGCGCAGTCGGTGACAGACCCCATCTTCCGCGCCTCGTACATGGAGGCTTATTTAAAAAGCGGCGGCGAAGCGGCCAAGCTGTGCCTGCGATGCCATGCCCCAGCCTTGAAAATGACCAAAGGCGCCAACCCGGACATATTCGCCACGTCGGACGGGATAACCTGCGACTTCTGCCATAGCGTCAAGGACGTGGACTTGAAAAAACCGTCCGACCCGTTCGTTGTGGACGCCGGGCTGGTCAAGTACGGCCCCAACAAGCGCGAAGACGTAAAACAGCATAAAACCGCGCAATCGAAGGTTCATTCCGGCGCCCTCTTTTGCGCCGCCTGCCACGAGTACACGGCAAACGGCATTTCGGTGATGTCAACGTATAGCGAGTGGAAAGACAGTCTCTACTCCGAAGAGGGTAAACCCTGCCAGTATTGCCACATGCCGGAGATACCTGGCGAGATATCCAACAATGTCGTCGGCGAACGCGGCCCGAAAGTCTTCAGCCACCAGACCGCCGGTGGCCACTCGATGACGCAATTGCAAAAGGCCGTCGCCGCCAAAATTGGCCGGATCGAGCGAAGCAAGGATAAGATGACCGTCAATGTGGACATAACCAACGTCGGCTCCGGCCACCGCGTTCCCACCGGAATGCCCAGCAGGAAACTTATCCTTTACTGCGAAGTGCGCGCGCCGGGGGGAAAGGTTTACCGCGACAAGATGGTTTACGAAAAGGCTATATTCGACAAGAACGGCGCGGAGCTGACTTCCGACGCCGACATGATGCTAGGCGTGGGCGCGACAATCGCCAAGGATAACCGCATATTCCCCAAGGAGACACGCAAAGAGAAGTTCACGTTCTATATGCCAGAGGGGAGTAAGGCCTCTGTCTTCGTTTGGGTGGACTACCTTTACACTCCGATGATCCTGCAGGAGACGGAGATGAGAGTCGAAATGAGCAGAGATCAGGCGGAATCCGCCCCACCCTCTCCCCGATGACAACTCTGGGAAAATTGACACGATGACAACCGATGCGATGAGCGGGAACGAACCTACCCGGCGTGGATTCCTCGACCTGGCGCTGGGGCTGTTGGGCGCGATTTCCGCAATCGGCGTGGTTTACCCGGTGGGGATGTACCTGTGGCCGCGTGTTGATAAAAAAGAAGGCGATGAAACCCGATCCATGAAACTTCCCGTGGGTGATGTTCCCATCGGGGAGGCGAAGTTCGTACGGTTCCTCAACAAACCTGCGGTCATCATGCGCCCGAACGAGCAGGAAATATACGCGCTGTCCGCCGTTTGCACGCATCTTGGGTGCGTGGTCAAATGGAACGACGCAGGCAAAGACCTTTTCTGCCCCTGCCACGGCGGCAAGTTCGACGTTAAGGGAAACGTGCTCGGCGGCCCCCCGCCAAAACCTCTGCCGTCGTTTACGGCGAAGATCGAAAACGAATACATAGTCGTGGCGGAGGCCTGATCGCCGATGGAGATGAACACGCTCGAACTTGGCCCCATTAAGATCAAAAACAGGCTCCTCATCCGCATATTCTCCGCGCTCGACGACAGGCTGGGACTGCGGGAGATACTTAACGACGAAGTGTTCGAGAAGATATCCCCCGCCTACCTTGGGCTGTGGTCCTGTTTTGGCGGAATAACCTTTTTTCTTTTCATAAACCAGGTTGTGACTGGGATGCTGGTGATGGTCTATTACCAGCCGACTATTGAACAGGCGCACGCCTCGGTGGCGCATATCATGAATGAAGTGCCGTTTGGCTGGCTTGTGCGCGGGATGCATGCGTGGGGTTCCAACCTGATGATAGTCACGATCATCATCCACATGGCCAAGATTTTCGTTCACGGCATTTACAAAGCCCCACGGGAGCTTAACTGGGTGACTGGGGTGACTCTGCTACTTCTGACGCTGGGGCTTTCGTTCAGCGGCTACCTATTGCCCTGGACTCAGCTCGCCTACTGGGCAACCGTCGTCGGCACGGAGACGCCTGCGGCCATGCCATACGTCGGCGAATACATCCGTTTTGCGATGCGAGGCGGCGATGATATATCGCAGGTGACGTTGACGAGGTTCTTCGCCCTGCATGTGATGATAATGCCGGTGACGATAGCCGCCGTCATCGGCCTGCACATCGCCCAGATAAGGCGGCAGGGCATAGCAGGCCCGCTGTAAAACGAGGAACGGATATGGCGCATAGGACGGAATTCACGAACAAGAAAGAGTTCGAGGTCAAGGCGATCCCGATGGAGGAGAAGAAACGCCTTGTCCGCGAAGGAAAAGCCCACTGGTTCTTCCCGCATCACATCACCGAGCAGGTGGTTATCTGCGGCGTGGTGGCGATGATACTCATAACGCTCTCTACTCTTGTTCCCGCGCATCTCGGGCCTAAGGCCGACCCCTTCGACACCCCGGCGCACATCAAGCCGGAGTGGTATTTCCTTGCGGCTTTCTACAGCCTCAAGTTCGCCCAGCATCTGGAGTTTTTGGGTTCATGGGCGCCGAAAATATTGGGCATCGTTATGCAGGGGGTCGCGGTGACTCTTCTGCTTGTTGTCCCTTTCATAGACTTCGGCGGCAAAGAACGCAGGCCCTCCAAACGCCCTATCGCCATGACGCTCGGCGCGATTGGAGCGGGTATCACCATCCTTTTCTCGATACTCGGCGCTATAAGCTGACGGGCGCTCCGACGAGCGAATCCGCTTTTTTAGATTGGCCTTCCCGTAGCTGTAGGGGCGAACCTGCGTGTTCGCCCTCATAAATTGGGGCAGACACATAGGTCTG
>JADGAO010000214.1 GCA_015231995.1 Nitrospinota bacterium
GTTCAGAATGACAAGTAGCGACTCTTGTCATCCTGAGGGAGTCTTCGACCGAAGGGTCAAAGTAGAATGAATTATTCTTCTGATAGATTCTTCGGCTTCGCCTCAGAATGACAATGGTTGTTTGGGTAGGTGCGCCCCACCTAGTCGTCCATACGAAAGGACGGATTTAACTAAAGGTCTTTTATCTTTCAAAAAACTGATTGATAATGTACCTCTAATCGCCGTTAGGGCGGTTTGAGTTTTCAAAAAACGTGAAATATCACGGAATGAAAAAGGAGTTGTAAATGGGCGGCTACAGGATGGTGGCGCTCGTAAAGCAGGTGCCCGACACCAGCACGAAGGCCGGGGTCAACCCGGACGGCACGGTGGACAGGGCGCGCGCCAAGAGGATGCTCAATCCCTTCGACAAGTTCGGCCTCCAAAAGGCGATAGAGGTGAAGAACGCGCATGGCGGCGAGATAATCGCGATCACGATGGGTCCCCCACCGGCTATCGAAATCCTCGTCGAGGCGCTCGAATATGGCGCGGACAGGTGTTACCTGCTCACCGACAGAAGACTTGCCGCCTCCGACACGCTGGCGACGGCGTATGCGCTTCACAAAGCCGTGCAATACGTCGGCCCGGCGGACATCGTGTTCACCGGTTTGCAGACGACAGACGGCGACACGGCGCAGACCGGCCCGCAGATAGCCGAAAGGCTTAATCTGCCGCAGGTGACATACTGCGAACGGCTGGAGATAAAGGATGGCAAGGCCAAAGCCCGCCGTGTGGTCGAAGGCGGCCACCAGTGGCTGGAGGCTCCTCTGCCCATTCTAATCACCGTCGCAAACTCCGCTTCAAAACTGGAGCACAAACGTTTCGCCAACGTTCACAAGGTCAAAGAGCTTCTCCGAAACAAGGAGGAGATGTCCAAGAGGATATTCACCATAGACCTGGATGTGATAGGCGCGGAATCGGGCCGCACGGGGCTTGTCGGCTCGCCGACTGTTGTTGGGAAGACGTGGAAACTCGGCGAGATAGGCGGATCGTGCCACATGTTGTCGGGAGATTCGCCGACGCACAACGTCGAACATCTGATGTTAAAGCTTAAAGAAGACAACCGTGGAGTCGAGGAGCTAATACAGTGAGCGACAAACCCGGAGTCCTTGTCATAGTGGATCAACTGCAAGGAGACCTGCGCCCCATCGCGCTGGAGCTATTGGGCGCGGCCAGGGATCTTGCCGGAAAGCTTGGCGTGGGAGTGCAGGCGCTGGTGATGGGGCATAAGCTCGGCGACATGCCGCAGAGGCTTGTATGGAACGGCGCGGACGAGGTTATCGTCGTGGATCAGCCGGAGCTTGCGGAGTACACGACGCTCACATACCGCAAGGCTTCCATATCGGTGATAGACTCTATGCCCAAACCGCCTCATATCGTGCTTTGCGGGGCGACCACGATAGGGCGCGACCTGGCCCCGCGTATCGCCGCCCATTACGAAACCGGGTTGACCGCCGACTGCACTGAGCTGGACATAGGCGAATACGAGCATAAGGGCAAGGCCGACCCCACCAAAGTCGGCACATACCAGAACTGTCTTTACGCCATCCGCCCCAGCTTTGGCGAAAGCCTCAAGGCGCGCATTATTGGCCCGTGGAAAAACCCGCAGATGGCCACCGCCCGCGCCGGCGTGATGATCCCCTGCGGCGAGGACACAACGAGAACCGGCAAGATAACGCCGTTTACAGTGAAGTTCGACAAGGAAGATTTCATCACGAAGGTCATCGAGACCGTGCGGGATATGTCCTCCACCGTTGACCTCACAAAAGCCAAAGTGATAGTAAGCGGCGGGTTCGGGCTTGGGGGGCCGGACGGGTTTGAGGTTGTGCGAGACCTTGCGTCGGTGTTCAAAAACTCCGCCGTGGGCGCGTCGCGCAAGACCGTGGATTCGGGCTGGATACCTTACGCCCATCAGGTGGGGCAAACGGGTAAGACCGTGCGTCCGTTGATATACATCGCGCTCGGCATCTCCGGCGCGATACAGCACAGGGTGGGCATGAGCCAGAGCGGCACGATAATCGCCGTCAACAAAGACGAGAAGGCGCCGATATTCCAGTTCGCTCATTACGGGATAGTCGGCGACCTGTACGAGGTCGCGCCGATACTTAAAGAACAGTTCAGGAAGTCTTTCGCAGAAGCTTCCGTGGGGGCTAAATAGTCCATTGCCTGAGGTTAAAAGGAAGGTGAGGGATAACGAATGAGCGTGATGGTTTTCGAGCTTTACGATGCGCTTAAAGACGCCGGAGCATCCGAGGAAAAGGCGCAGGCCGCCGCCAAAGCGATAGCGGATTATCACACGAGGTTCGACCATATTGACTCCAAGCTCGCCATCCTTGAAGCGAAAATCACGATATTGCAATGTGTGATGGGGTTGGCTCTGGCCGGAGTGATCTCGCTGGTGGTAAAGGCGTTCGTTTGATTCGGCAGGGAACTGGAGAGGTATAGATGTCAGATAAAATCGAATACGACGTTCTTCTGGTGGGCGCAAGCCCGTCGAACCTTTCGCTGGCGCTCCGGCTGGTGGAGTTGGCGGACGCCCCGTTACGAATCGCTATTTTGGAGAAGGGCAAATCCGTCGGCGCGCACCTGCTCTCCGGCGCGGTCTCCAACCCTCGTGTGATAAAAAAGCTTTTCCCCGACTGGGACAAAGGCGAGTTCCCGCTTGGCGGGATATGCAAGAACAGCTATCTGTCCGTCCTGGGGGCCAAGAGGTGGGAGAACGTTCCCTCCATGCTCACCCCTCCGTATTTCAAAAAAGAAGGTTACGCCATAATCAGCATCGCCGACATGGCCGTATATATGGCCGACAAGCTGACCGAACGGGCGAAAGCCAAAGAGGGCGTGGCGTTGGACATCTATCCGGGTTTCCCGGCTCGTTCGATAATTTTCGAAGGCGATCGCGTTGTGGGCGTGAAAGTGGACGACACGGGCGATCCGTCGGCGGATAACTGTTACGCCAAAGTGACTGTGTTCGGCGACAAAGGCTTCGTCTCGCGCGACCTGATAACCAAATTCAACCTTCGCAAAAACGGGCAGACATACGCCGTCGGCGTGAAGGAAATCTGGGAGACGTCCAAAAGTTACGAAGGGGAAGTCTGGCACACTACCGGCTATCCGCTTCCCCCCGGCCAGCTTGGCGGCGGGTTCGTTTATGGGTTAAAGAACAACCAGCTCATAATCGGCATGGTGATGGCGCTGGATTTCCCCGATCCCAACATACGCCCGCCGCAGGTGTTGCAGGATTTCAAGAAACACCCGCAGATGCAGGAGATGCTCAAAGGCGGCAAACTGCTCAAATACGGCGCGTCCATTTTGCCGGAAGGTGGGTATTATTCCCTGCCGGAAAAGTTTGCGGTGGACGGGGCCATGCTGGTTGGCGACGCGCTTGGGACGCTGGACGTAAAACGGTTCTCCGGCGTGGACAAGGCGATGGAGAGCGGTTACGTTGCGGCGGAAACTATTTTGGCCGCGTTGAAAAAGGGCGACACATCCGCAGGCGCTCTGGCCTCGTTCCAGAAAAACCTGATGGACGGATGGGTTGGAAAAGAGCTTTACGACGCCCGCTATTTCCGCAGGGCGTTCCACGACTACCCGGACCTGCTTGGTTCCTTCATGCCCGCGATGACGAGCGGAGTGGATGGCGGAAGCGGAGTGATCGGATCTGCCATCAAGGCCGGGTTGTACAACCCGATCGGGTCGTTAAAACTTCTTGGCGCAAGGTCGCTGATCGAAAGCCCGTCCGGGGACGAGCCTGTGGCGTATCCGCAGGATAAAAGCTACATCAAGGCCGGCCATAAGGCCCCAAAAACCGTCGCCACCGGATTCAAGGAAGGCACGGTCTATTCCACTGCGGATGTCGTCTTCTACGCGCATACGCATTACGAAGAAGACAGCCATCACATAGACGAATTCAACGCGAGCACCTGCCTTGCGTGCATCAAGGAATACGACGCCGTCGGGCAGGACACCCCCTGCGTGGGCGACTGCACGGCGGAGGTTCACCAGACACTCACGAAAGACGGGCGGCGCTATCATGCGATGGCGCTGGATAACTGCGTGCAATGCACGACATGTGAGATAGTGTGTCCGTACGTAAATCTGCGAGTCAACGCCGCGCCATATGGCTACGGCCCCGATTTTTCGGGCATGTGACGGGAGCATTCTTGCCTTTCCATCTGGTAACGGACGTAATTGTGTCGTCCTGAGCAAGCAAAGCGCCGCGAAGGACCTTCCTGCGCTCTTTCATCATTGAAACGGAGGAATAAGAAGGCTCTTCTGTTTGCGGCGGGGACGCAACTCCTTCAGAACGACAACTGGAGCATTTTTAGAGACGCATGGAAATAGACAAAAGCAAGATACGCATCGGAACATCCGGTTTCTCATACGAAGACTGGATTGGCCCCGTATATCCACAGGGGACGAAGAAAGAGGAGATGCTCGCTTACTACTCCGGCGAGTTGGGATTCAACATCGTGGAGCTTAACTTCACCTACTACAAACAGCCGACATCCATCGGGATGGAGCGTATGCTCAACAACGTCCCGGAGGGTTTTACGTTTGCGGTCAAAGCGCACGAGTCCATGACCCACAAAATACGCGGCGGGGACAGTTCGTTCATCCGCGACGAGGGGGCATTCGAGACTTTTTTGAACGGGGTCGCCCCGCTTGCGGAACGCGGCAGGCTAAAATGCGTGCTGGCCCAGTTCCCGATGAAGTTCCAACGCAACCGGGACACGATGGATCATATAAAATGGTTCGCAGACCAGCTTAAAACCGTGCGGCTGGTTATGGAATTCCGCAACCAAAGCTGGGTTTCGCAATCCACTTTCGACCTGCTCAAGGAACTCGGGGTGGGCTATTGCGTGGTGGACGAGCCGGACTTGCCGGACCTCGTCCCGTTCACCCCCGTGTTCACGGCCAACCCGGCCTATTTCCGGTTCCACGGGCGCAATCTGCGATGGTTCAACGACAGCGCGGCCCAGCGGTATAATTACCTTTATAACGACTCGGAGCTTCGAAGCGTGCTGGAGCCTATTACCCGCGTCAGCGCCGTGGCGGAAGAGACGCTGGTGTTTTTCAACAACCATTTTCAGGGTTCCGCCGTTAAGAACGCGAAAATGCTCAAGGGGCTTGTCGGCCTGCCGTGACCGAAGAAGAAAACCCCGCCGTCGAGAGCCGCGCCCCGGTGGAAAGCCTCTACGAGCGCAAAAAGGTGATGCGCCGCGTCGAGCCGGACGCAAAACTGCCCTTCACCGTCCATCTCGAAGAATTGCGTCTGCGCCTGATCTACTGCCTGATAACCGTGGGTATCGTCTTCA
>JADGAO010000215.1 GCA_015231995.1 Nitrospinota bacterium
GGAGACGTCTGCCCGGCCCCTTGCTGGAAAAGCGGCGCTTCGAGCTGTGGCGGAAGGGACGGTTGCCCGGCCATCGGCTGGGCCAGCGCCATCGCGTCCGGCGAGGCGGCAAGCGGCCCCGCGTCGCCGACGGGAAAGGCGATCCCTTTGCCCTTCTGGTAATATTTTATATACCAATAGCTTCCAACCAGCACCAGCACGGCCATGAAACCGACGACATAAAGATGTTGTCGGACCTCTTTGCCGCAATAGTCGGATTTATTTTTCATAACAACAGTAAAACCCCACCCTTATTCGTCCCGCAGACTGTCCTTGTCATCATCGTCCTCATCACCGTCGCTTTCGGATGGGCGCATCCCGGCGCCTATCGCCACCAAGCCGAGCAAGACAAGCGCGGGCGGTATGAAGCCACGGAGAACATCCAGCACAGAGTACCACCATGCCGACAGCCCCCATAAACCAAGCGCTATTGCGACCAAACCGAAGACTATGTTCTGCATCAAACGATCTCCTTGAAAATTATGATCCACGGCTTGCCGAGCCGTAAATCCTCTCATCTAAGCGGTGTATTATATACGCACATTAATATTTCGCCAACCTTTAAGAGGCCTCCAGGGCGCTCTTGGCCTCGCCAACCTCCCCCTCGGTCCTCATCGTATAAAGGGCGTACATCGCAACCATAAAGCTGGCCAACCCGGCCATGGCAAACGGCGCGGGAGGACCCCATGTGTCGAAAAGTATGCCGCCCGTCTGCAGAAGCACGATGATCCCGGCGCATCCGGCGATATTGAAAGCGCCGAGCGTCGAGCCTCGGATGTCTTCCGGGACTATGTCTATGAGCAGGATTTGAGGGGCCAGCAAACAACCCGCCTGCCCAACGCCCACCAACACCGCAGGGATGTAAGGCCACAGGGTGAACGGGTTGATGATCAGCGCGAAACCGATAAAACCGGCTCCGATAAGCGCCTGGCTGGCCATCGTGGCCGCCACTTTGCCCCAGCGGGAGATCGCGGCGGTCCAGAACGGTATCGAGATCAGGGCCGTCAACCCGACCACGCCGATTATCATCCCCGCCCGTCCCGCGACATAAGCGTGGTCCATGCCGACAAGGTCGGCGAAATAGACATGCCATATCATCAGGAAAAGGCCGATGATCACGATGTCGTTGCGCGACGTGAACGAGGAGAGAAAAGCGAGGCGCAATTTGCGTTCCCGCCTGAGGAGCAGGGCCACCCTGTCGAAGGGAATCTTCGGCTCTTTGAGCCTGGGGCCGACGTCCTTCATGAAAATTATGGACAGCCATGCGCCGGTGAAAGCCAGGCCGGCCGTGAATAGCATGGTTTCGCTCACCCCTATTTCCTGGGGAATCCGCATCAGCACCGCGTAGGAAAGCGCCGCGCCGAAAGCCATCATGAAGCCCGCGTTGGCCATAAGGCGCACCCTGGTGGACGGAATCGAAAAATCGCCCGCCAACGTGACCAGCTGGGGCCAGACCGCCGTCGTGCCCAACGACATGGCGACGCGGAAAAAGTAAAACATCGCAAGCCCGCCGACCCCGGCGATCGCCCCGATCTGCGCGCTAAACGGGGTAAGGCTGGCCGCGACCCCTGCGATTATGAACCCGGCGAATATGATGGGAATCCTGCCGAAACGGTCGGACAGATATCCGAAATACCCGATTACGAGCAGGTCTATGACTTCCGTGATTACAAGAATGTTCGAATTGATAAACCCTGCGTTGTCGCGGGCTATGTTGAGGTTCTCGTAAAGGAAAAGCGGCTGGACGGCTATCGCCATCGTCATGAAAATCGTGGCGATGGCGGCGATGAGGTACAACGAGTTATGATGCGCTACCCCTTCGCGGTTTTGCGGCATCACGTTTTAATCCCCCCCACCGAATTGAAATCCCCGCAACGCAATCGAACGTTGCGGGGATTATGATTTGCTAAAAGACGCTTATTCTAGAGAGAATCGGCCCAGGAGCCGATCATCGGGAACTTCCAGGCCTTGGTCAACAAAACCGAAAGAAGGCCGGCCAGCGAAAATGCCATTATAAGAAGCGCGGAGACGCTGAAAAAAAGCGAACCGACCACAGGGACGTAAAGGCCGAAAATCGCCAACACGCCCCATATCCACAACACAAGCCCCTGCCGGGCATGAAACATGACGAACTCGTTCGTCTTGTTCACGATCAACGGCACCAGGCACAGTACCCCCATGTAGCTGAGCATCGCCAGCAATTTCGTGCGGAGGCTCCGATCCCCTTCCAATGTCCGATTAGCCATGACTACCATATCCCTCCGTTATGGCGTTACACCAGTTCGTCCGCAAGAGCGTCAGCGGACGCTTCGCGACTTTTCATATACCCGTAGATTCCGGCGCCGACTATCCCGGCAAGTATAACGGGACCCCACGCGCCCAACCCGAGGCCAAGCCCGAGGCTCCAGCCCGATCCTGTCCAGATCGTGCCGCCTGCGGCGGTAGCCCCGCCAGCGGCCCCTCCGGCGATGACGCCTTTGGCCACTGCGCCTTTAGTCATGGCGGCTTTCCCGGCTACTGCGCCCTTGTTGGCGATGGCGGCCTTGCCACCTCCGGCGACTTTCGCGCCAGCGGCCTCGATCTCGGTTTCTTTCAAAGCCATCTCAGCGCCGCCCGCCGCCTTTTTTGCGGTAACGGCGGCTTTCGCGCCAGCGCCCTTTACGGCGGCGCCGTTCTTAGCGGCCACTAAAGGAACAGAGCCTTTCCCCCCCAAGAGAGCCGTAGCCCCCCCTTTCTCCACTGCACCCGGCATATCCTGATCTCCTCTTTTAGTTGACGCTCTAGATTTTTAAAAAACCGCTCTGCGTCTCTTTAATTAAAACAGGCAAGAATAAGTCTGCTATCAAGAATCGAATGAATGTTATCGCTATTCGCAACAGTTTGCAAGCTGATTTTCAATATATGGGGGGGGGTAATCGCCATTTATTCAAAGAGATACACATCGCCACCTTCTTTGGCTCCCGTAGATTTCCCAGTTAATGCCGCCACTTCATTCCAAAACACGTTTCGCTATCATTTTTCAGCGGCGCAAAATGTAAGCTTTAATTACAGCTAAACCGGCGGCGACAGCGGAGAGATATCCGCCCGCGAGTATGATAAATACATGCGCGGCTTCATCTGGCGACATTTTTACCTTCTGTAATAATTTCTTTTAGCTTCTCCTCAAGCTCCGGCATTTTCTTAACGGCGTCCTCCAGGTAAACCCTGCCTTTCTCCTGATCGCCGAACTTGAACAGGGCGAAACCGAGGTTGAATTCGATGACGGGGTTATCCGGGTCCAGATTCATCGCATGTTCATAATCCGCCACCGCCTCTTTGAGCGAACCTTGCGCCCGGTGCAGAAGTCCGGACAGGTTGTACGCCAGCACGCTCGACGGGTTCTGCTCTATTGCGATGGCGTTGAACGTCTGCGCCTCTTTTATCACGCCGTTGTCGTAAAGCGCCCCGGCTATCTCCATGCATGCGTCGAACTTGTTGCGTGCGAGCGCCTCCGCCTTTTTAAATGCGAATACGGCTTTGACCCTTTCTTTCCTGTCGAGAAACGCCTTGCCGAGGGCGATCCACCCCTCCGCGTCGGACGGTTCGAGTTTCTCGATCCTCTCCATCACCGCCAGGGCCTCGTTCGATTTCCCCAGCTTTTTGTATGCGACCATCAGGTTGTACTGCGCCGCAATCAGGCTCGGATCCAGATCGGCGGCTTTCTGGATATCGGTGACGCCCTGGGTCAACAGCCCCGCGTCCCGCGTGGCTTCTCCCTTGCCCATTTTCGCCTTGCCCAGCGCGCTGAGGTTTCCCGCCTGTCCGGCCGTAAGCCCGGCCTGGGCCTCCGCCAGGTATTTGATCGCGTTCTCATAATCGTTGCTCTTGAGGTAAGCCTCGCCGAGCCTGCGCTTTAGTTCAGCGGAATTGGGGTTGAGCCTCAAAGCCAGCTCCAGCTCCGAAAGGCTTTCCCCGAGCTTGCCTGTGGCGCGTAGCGTATTTGAAAGATGGGCGTGAGCCTCGGTGTCCCCGAAGTTCATTTTAACGGCGTCCCTGAAATATTTCTCGGCCTCTTCATGTTTCCCGAACTGCTGATAGAGGTTCCCCATCGCGGTTAAAGGCCTCGACGACCAGGGGGCGACGCGCTTGAGGTTATTTATCCTGGAGCCGAAAAACTCTATCAATTGCACCGTCTTTTTGTCCGCGTCGCCGTCAACCTGGTCCGACTTGAATTTTGCGGCCATCTTGTCGAACATGACTTTGATGGCCGCCAGTTTCTTGGCCACAAGGTTTTCGAGCTTGGCTTTTATCGTGGCGGAGTTGAAGGGCTTGATTACGTATTCGTCCACTTCGGCCTGCAGGGCCGCGACGATGTTGTCCCTGCCCTGTTCGGCGGTGAGAAGGATGAATAACGTTTCGCTCAGCAGTTCGTTGCTTCTGACCATCTTCAACAGTTGCAACCCGTTCACCGGTTGCATGTTCCAGTCGGAGATGACAAGCTCATAGGCCTTTTCTTTGATATCGCTGAGGGCGACAAGCCTGTCGAAAGCTTCCTTGCCGTTGGACGCTGTCGTTACGTCATCGAAACCGAGTTCGTTAAGCGTTCTTTTAACCAAAGAGCGCATGGCGCCCATGTCATCAATGGCTAAAATTCGTAACGACATAACACAGCCCCCCCCCACCTGGCTACGGCTCCACATGCTCATTTTAACTTGTTTTACGCCGCGAATTTAAAAAATAATTACAGTGGCGATCCGGTAGGGCGGCTTTCCTGATCCGGGCGACCCCACCGGGTCGCCCCTACGGCAGAACGCGTTCATCCGGGACCCTATCGTGTCATGAAAGGCCCGGCGCGGTTTGCTGGCGCCATGGATGGGCGCGGCCCATTGCAGGAACCCATCCGGCGATGGCGCGAGTCTGCGGTATGCGGATGATGAACGACGTCCACTTGCCCGCTTCGGAGCGGATATCTATCCTGCCGTCAATTTTCCTGACGTTTTCCCTTACCACGCCCATCCCCACGCCCCTGCCCGATATCTCCGTGACATGCAGCGCCGTGGAGAAACCGGGCTCGAAAACGAGATTGAATATTTCATCGTCGCTTATATCGCCTCTCTGCCCGATAAGCCTGGCCGAAACAGCATGGGAGAGTATCTTCTCCCTGTCTAGCCCCTGGCCGTCGTCGGTGACGCTGATGATCGTCTCGCCGCCGTTGTCTTCGGCCTCTATGTGTATCCGGCCAGTTGCGGGCTTGCCGTTGAGGG
>JADGAO010000216.1 GCA_015231995.1 Nitrospinota bacterium
CCCCCCCTCTCTCCAACTAAAGTTGGCGGGAAGAGAGGGTGGGGAGCAGACTGCGTGCGACTAAAATCCTTATGCGTTTATATCGTGCCTCTGGCCGATGGCCCTCAGATGCGTCCCTCGCGTGGGAGTGGATTTGTGAGATATCCCTGAGCCTTCTTCCGTTCCCTGCACCAGACCCAACAGTTTGCCGACAACCCCGTTGAGGGCATCGGCCTGCGCGGAAAGCTCCTCGGATGCGGCGGCGGTCTCCTCCGCATTGGAGGCGTTCTGCTGTGTCACTTTGTCCATCTGCGTGATGGCGACGCTCACCTGGCTTACGCCTTTGGCCTGCTCGTCGGATGCGGCGGCGATCTCGGCGACAAGGTCGGTGACTTTTTTGACGTTCGCCACGATGTCGTCAAGAGTCTTCGCGGCCCTGTTGGCGATCTCCCCGCCGGAACCGGCCTTTTTTACCGCATCCTCGATGAGGGTGGCGGTGTCTTTGGCGGCTCCTCCCGCCCTCTGGGCGAGGTTGCGCACTTCCTCGGCCACCACGGCAAACCCTTTGCCATGTTCGCCGGCGCGGGCCGCCTCGACCGCCGCATTTAGCGCAAGCAGGTTCGTCTGGAACGCGATCTCCTCGATCACTTTTATTATCTTGCTTATCTCTTGCGAGGATTTATTGATATCCCCCATCGCCCTTATCATCTCGCCCATGGCCGCCGAGCCTTTTTCCGCATCCTGCCGGGTGTCCCTGGCAAGAGAGTTGGCGTGGTTGGCGTTGTCGGCGTTCTGTTTGCTCATGGACGTTATTTCCTCGAGCGCGGCAGAGGTCTCCTCCAGTGAGCTTGCCTGTTCCGTAGAACCCTCCGCCAGCGACTGGCTGGCCGACGATATCTGCCCGGACGCGTCCGTAACCTGACGGCTTCCCTCGCTAAGCTCTTCGACAATGCCCATTATGGGGCGCGATATGGAGTTGGCCAGCCAAAAGCCCAGCCCAAGGGCGACAATCACGGCGAGTACGACCGAGATAACCATTGTCACTTGCGTGAACTTCGCGCCGCTTACCGCGTCGGAGTAGGACTCGTTGGCGAGGTTGACGTTGAGTTTGACCAGGTCTTCAAGGTACTTGTTTGATTTGCGGAAGTTTTCCGCCACCGGGCCTAACACCTGAGCCTGGTTTTCCATCATCAGTTTGTCGGCCTCGCCGGCGACGTCGTGGATCTCGTCAAGATGTTTTTTTACGTTATCAACTTCCTTGTTAATCTCGGCCAGAAACGTAATGGCCTCCGCTCCTCTGCCCTGCGCCACAAAATCTTTGACCTGTTTTCCCATCTCGTGCAGATGCTTGTGCGGTTCTTCTATCGCCTTCAACGCCGTTTGCAGTTTCGGGTTGTTTGTCTTGTACGAGTAGTACCACTTGCCGAAATTGCACTGCGTATGGTCGAGCTGGCCCTTAAACTCGGACTTGCGCGCCACGGCTTCCGAAAGCTGTTTCACCCAGTCCAGGTGCTCCGCAAGCCTGGCCTTGATGTTCCACTTAAGGTCCATGGCGTCTTCAATCTGGAAGGAGTCGAACTTTTTCGAAGTCTCGACAGCCTTGTCCAGCTCGTTGCGCCATGTCTGCCATAGGGGGACGAAATCGTTCCACAACTTGGCTTCCTCTGTGGTTTGCGGAAGGGGCTCGTATATCTTTCTTCCCTTGTCCGCCGTGGCCAGATAGCCTTTAAGCCGTTCATATTGGGCGTTGCGCTGTTCTATGGAAAGCTCGCTTATCGTAAGGGTGCGCATGGCCATGCCAGCCGCGCTTTGCCCTTCGGCCATCAGCAACAGCCCCTGGACGGACGGTAGGCGCACTCCGCCTACTTCCTCAAGGCTTGCGCTTGTCCTCCACGTCCCGAACAACCCCAGCAGGCCGGTTATGGCGGTTATCACCGCCACTGCCGCAAAACCGGCGATTAACTTGGTGGAAAGTTTCATGTCTGTCGCCCTTTCGATGATCGGATAGAGTATGCGCTGTCCCTTGATTCAGCATGGTGGGTGAACACCATGCCCCCTTTTCAAGGAGTCCTATTACCCGCAATTTGCACCTAATTGTATGCGAATGTTGAGCCGTTTTGAATAAATATTTTGCTAAACATATTTTTCAATACAAAGCGTCCCATCTCGTAACGCAGTGGAGACAAAAACCCCTGTATAACCGGCGTCTTGCAACCAGGCCATGTCCCGATCCGAACTTACGCCGCCGCCATAAAACCATTCTTCCCCTTTGGCGGTATTAATCAAAAAGCGCGAGTCGAATTTTTTTTCGCCGACGGCGTCAAGCCTCAAAAGAATGAACCGTCTGCAACCCTTGTCGCGCCCGCGTGAAAGCGCTCTTTGCGTGGTGAGGTCGTCTATTGCAGAAACAAGGCTCGTCCCTTTCATGTCCAGGGATATGTATGCGTCAGACAAATCGCCCTCATCGTCCCATCCGGCAAACGACTCTGTCGAGAATACCGGCGCAAACCTCTCCATCCCAGGCGCGTCGCGGATATGCGCGTACCCGCCGTCTACGATAAAATCGCAGGATGTGCGTTTGACAAGGGACGTGATCACAGCCTCGTTTCCGCCTTTGCCCATGATGGCGTCAAGGTCGGCCACATAGAATGTCGTCAACCCGAAAAGCGACGAGAACCTCTCCACAAAATGAAAAGGATCGGGAGACGCAAGGTAAGCGGATGTCACGGGCGCGTATTCATCACGCCTGCCGCCTCTGCCGGCTACAACGGCTCCGCCCATAATATCCATCACGGGAATGACGCGGACGGATTGGGCGGACGGAGGATGAAGATTCATCGTTCGGTTTTGGCGGTAAAAAGGAAAGTGTTTGCTGATGACTTTTGCGGCTGTCCGGGGTGTTCTCCAGAGCGGGATGCTGATACGGTTCCGGCGGGGCTACGAACACCCCGCCGAGCGTCATTTATATGCGTATACAATAGCCTCCTTGTTGGTAAAATAAAACAACGCAAGCCCTACAATTGTTTTTCAAGGCTTTGCGTAACCGGCGAATATTCCTCCGATGGCCCGCCGCCGACTCCGCGCGCAATGTTGAGGGCGTCAGTGGCGGTCTTGTTGAACGGGTCCAGATTCAACGCTGTTTTGAAAGACTCCTCCGCTGTCTCTTTGGAGCCGTTTTGCATAAGCAGAATCCCTCTTAACGTATAAAGCCGCACCTTCAGTTCGTGGTTGTTTTCGCTCTTTATGGCGGTTTCTACGGTTTTGAGAAGCTCCTCGCCAGCCCTCTGGCCGTAAGCGGCCTGTGTTTCGTGGAAAAGCCGTTCGAATGCAAGCTCCTCCCCGCTCAGGTATCTGAGCAAAAGCCTCTCCGCATGGGTGGAATAGTATGCCTTCTGGGAGATGGACTGGCTTATCAGGGGGTCTGTGTCAAGCGATGGGTTTAGCGCTGTAACCGCTATCGCAGAACAGCAGGCGACAATAGTGACAACTGCCGATATAGGGATCTGAATGAATTCCATGGCTTTTTAAACCTCAATGACATGCTTATTTGGAAGAGCAAGCAACATGCCAATTGTTGTTTATTGTATAGCTAGTATTTTCATGTAGATACAATGGTTAACTTGAGAGCTGACATTAGACATTGAGGGGAATCCATCACTTTTCGTGAGAATAGCCTCTTTTTTTGAGGGATTTTTGTGTAACTGGCGTTTGGGTTTCCCTGCATTGCTGTTCGAGATGTTCTTTCACCTCGGACAGCGTTTGCCGCTTTTGTTTTACACCATTTGGCGACAGCCCTTCAACTATCTTATGCTCTCTTCCGGGTAGGCGCCGATGTGGTGGATCGCCATATCCGAACCCATCGCTTCTTCTTCCCGGTCAAGTCTCATTCCCCACAAGCGGTCAATGGCGAAATATACGCCGAACCCGGCGGCGAAGGCCAGCGTCAAACCCGCAAGAGTCCCAACCAACTGCGCGATGAAAGAGACCCCTCCCATCCCGCCAAGAAACTTCTGGCCGAACACGCCGCAAGCCAATCCTCCCCATACTCCGCATAACCCGTGCAAAGGCCATACGCCCAGAACGTCGTCTATTTTCATCCGTTCCTGCTCCCACATGAACGCTTTGATAAAGATGAATCCGGCAAAGCCCCCCACAATGAACGCCCCGATCGGATGGAATTTGTCCGACCCGGCGCATACCGCTACAAGCCCCGCCAGCGCTCCGTTATGGACGAAACCCGGATCGCGTTTAGACACGACGAGCGACACCACGATTCCCCCAACCATCGCCATCAGCGAATTGACCGCCACAAGTCCGGTTATCGCGGTTATTTCCTGCGCGCTCATCACGTTGAACCCGAACCACCCCACGCACAACATCCAGCTACCCAACGCAAGCATAGGTATGTTGCTTACCGGAAGGGGATGCGACCTGCCGTTGATCCAGCGCCCGGTTCTCGGCCCAAGCCTGAGAATCCCGGCAAGGGCAAGCCACCCGCCCATGGCGTGCACTACTACAGACCCTGCGTAATCGTGGAATGGGACGCCGGCAAGACCCGCCAGCCACGAATCGTTCTGGCCGAAGACTGGAAAGCGGCCCCATACCATTCCCTCGAAAAGAGGATAGATGGTCCCCACGAAAATCGCCCCTGCCAGGGCCTGTGGCCAGAATTTGGAGCGTTCCGCAATACCGCCGGAGATAATGGCCGGGACGGCGGCGGCGAAGGTTAACAGGAAGAAAAACCGGACAAGGCTGAAACCGCTGTTGTCGCCAACGAGAGTTTCCGCCGAGACGAAGAAGGTTATCCCATAAGCGAGCGGAAAACCGATAATGAAATAGACGATAGTCGAGAAACCGAAATCCGAAAGTATTTTCACCAGCGCGTTAATCTGGTTTTTTTTGCGCACGGTGCCCACTTCCAGAAAGGCGAACCCCCCATGCATGGCGAACACCATGACAGCCCCGATCATAAGGAACAAAACATCAGAGCTTTTTTTAAGCGCCGTAATATCCATTATAGAAAGCCCCAATCTGTTTTTGTCGCTGTCCGAGGTGTTCTTCACCTCGGACTTCTGATGCAATTCCTTTAATTATCAAAGACGGGCGGGGTGAAGAAAACCCGCGCCGAGCGTCAACTGACGCGCTCGCAAACATTGATGGAGAACTTGGGAGCAATAGCCACGCCAAAGCTATGCGCTTTCGCAGGGTAAACGTAACGGATGAATTGTTAATGGGTTGTGCTGATCGTGAATGAGAATGCGCTGGACGTATTCCAGATTTGAGGATATTAATTGGGC
>JADGAO010000217.1 GCA_015231995.1 Nitrospinota bacterium
CGAGATTCTTCACTACGCTCCGCTCAGAATGACAAACAAGTAGCTGTCACTCTGATTCGGAATTCGGGATTAATGCGCGTGCGCCTGCGCCTGATGGAGCGGGACATGTTTCATCGTAGCCAGTATCTGCTGGCCCTCCGGGCTTTGCGCGAATTCTATGTATTCCTTCACGGCTCCAGTGGGGGCGCCTTTGGTTATCATGTTGTAGTTCTCGAAATAGGTGTAGCTGGTTCCCAGGGTCTTCGCGTCGGGCAGGACGCCGTCTATCGTCAAGACCTTCACGCCGGGTGTCTCATAGCCGAAAAGTTGCGGGCCGACGGCGGCTTCGTCCTGTTCGATGAGTTCGTTAGTCTGGGCGACCGGGTTGGCGGGCTTGGGGTGCGTCAGCTTGTGAATGTCGTGCCCGAAATGCTCGGCCTGATGCGACATTGTCTCCGTCACGCAGGGTTGTAGCAGAACATTCTTGATCTCCGCGTCCTTGCCGCCAAGCTCTTTCCAGTTCCTTATCTTGCCGGCTAGAATGCCTTTAAGCTGGTCGTTGGTGATGTTGTTGACGGGGTTGTTCTTGTTGACGATAAGTATGATGGGCGCTTTGCCCACCACAGTATCGGTCAGGCTTTTGTCCAGCTGGTCGTCGCCGAAGTTGAACGTGGACACGCCGATGTCCACCTTGCCGCCCAACACCTCGCTTACGCCCGTCCTGCATTTGCCCTGCACGGTGATCACTTCCACGCCGGTTTTTTTGCTGAATGCCTCGCCCAGTTTTTTGGCCACGGGTATGGTGCACGGGTCGCCCGCTATCTTTATCTGTTCAGCCGAAATGGCGGGTGTGTTCATTGCGAAAAGCGCCGCCACAGCCAGCGCAGAGCCTGTCATAAACCTGTTACGCACGTGATGATACCTCCGAAAAATAACGTGTATGATTGGAAACTCCATTTGTCATTCTGAGCAACGCTAATATTGTCATTCTGAACGAAGCGTAGCGAAGTGAAGAATCAATCAAATTCGATCCTTCAGTCGCAAGGCTCCTTCAGGATGACAAATCACGAAACTGTCATTCTGAGCAACGCTAATATTGTCATTCTGAACGAAGCGTAGCGAAGTGAAGAATCAATCAAAAGAAATTTTTCTACTTTGATCCTTCGGTCGCTAAGGCTTCCTCAGGATGACAATGCTGATCCTTCGTTCAGGGGCGACCCGTGGGGCGCCCCTTGAACCTAGTGTTACTGCTTTACGGACGCGCCCGCTACCTGCACAGGGTTGTCTATCCCCGCCTTGGCGGAGTCCTTCTTGAACGTCACTTTGAACTTCAGGTCTTTCTGCGCCGCCAGCCACTCCATGGGCTTGCCGTCCACTTCGCCGTACGGGTACATGAAGTAGTTGAGCGGCCCGCCTTCCTGTTTCGGGTTCAGGTAATAGTCGCGTCCGCCGGTGGCCAGGGCTATCCTGTACGGATCAAGCCCCTGGAAAAATTTCTCGCGGTATTCCGCCGCGCCTTTGTCGTCGAGCTTCTTTTCCAGAATGGCTTTACGCACGTCCGCCGGATCGGCCGGTATCCAGCCAGCGCCGGGCAGGTAATACTCCGCCCAGCAGTGATGGCCCTTCGTCATGTCGGAGACGCCGTCGTCTTTGCCGATCCTTATGCCGAAAACCTCACGCGCCGGAACGCCGGCCGCGCGGGCCACCGCCACATAAACAGAGCTTATGTCGGCACACTTGCCGCCTTTTTGCGTCAGCATCCTGTCCGCCTCGCCCAATCCGCATCCTACAACGTTCGGGTCGCGGTAGGTGTTGTCCACCACCCAGTCATAGACGGCGCGGGCCTTGTCGCCGACGCTGTACTTGCCCTTCGTGGCTTTGTCGGCGGCTTCCTTGACCTTGCCGGTCGTCGGGATATGCTCGCTTGAGGCGAGGAACGGCTGTATATCCGACGGGATGTTGTTTTCTTTCTGTTTGGCGCCCTTTTCGGCCCTCAGGTGGGACGTGGCGTTGAACGTGAGGGTCAGTTTCCTCTGTTCCTTCACAGGCTCCGACCACTCCGCGTACAGCATCATGTTGCCCGTATTTTTCTCCCGATAGACTCCCTGATAGCTGTAATTGCCGTTAACGCGGACTTTGCTTATGTCCTGATAAACATTGTCGCCCGGATACGGAACCCAGAGTTTGGCGACCTTTGCGTCCGCAGGAGCGTCAACCGTGATGTCGAAAGTCATTTCGCCGGAGACGCTGTTTACCTCCTCTGCGAAGGCGGCTGGCTGGAATGGCGCCAGCGTGAAAAGGGCTGTTAAAGCGATAAGCATGATTCGTGAGGCAGTTGTCATTTACGCATCTCCTAAAAAAATCCGCGATTCAATAACGCATTACGAACAATGCGCCTGCGTAAATAACGTCCCCAATCCCCCCACGGAATTTCAGGACAGGCGCGAACAAAAAACCGGGCCTGAGATTTTTATTCCCCATGGCCTTCAATAAAAACGATAAGCTAAAAGCCGGAGCGTTGTAAATATAAAAATGAGAAAAACGCTTTATTATTCAATTAGTTTAGCATTCAATTGATTAGTTGAGCATTGGCGGAGAAAGGAGGGCTTTGCGTAAGGTTTGGTTGCTGTCTGAGGCGCTCTTGTACATTGCAGGGCGAAGCCCTGCGAATGCACAAGAACACCCCTTTGTCCCTCTTAGTAAGGGGAACCGCAACGCAGTTGCGAGGGGGTTTAACCCCCCGGCGCTTTGCGCCACCCCTTTCTAAGGGGAGGGAAAAAGAATGGAGCCTTTGTTTCGCCTTCAAATGTACAAGAACACCCACGCCGAGCATCAATGTGTGCGGCGCTTCGGGGATTATGCGACGCTCTCTTAAACAAAGAGTGGCGCGAAGCGGCGAAACAAAATCACTTCGCCCTTTCCAGATATTTCCCGTCAGACGTATCCACCCGCACCTTGTCGCCGGTCTCCACGAATTGCGGCACCATGATGGTAAGCCCCGTCTCCAGCTTCGCCGGTTTCGGAGTGCTGGTTATCGTGGCCGTCTTAAGGATGGGGTCCGTCTCCGTGACGATCAATTCCACCACGCGGGGCGGCTCGACGCCGATTGGCCTGCCGTCGTAAAAAACCACCTGCACTCTGGAGTTGGGCAGGAGATACTCCAGCACGCCGACCAACGTCTCTTTGTTGAAGAAGACCTGCTCGTACGTCGCCGTGTTCATGAAACAATGCCCCGCCGTGTCCTCGTACAGGTATTCCATTTCCATCTGTTCGAGAGCGGCGCGTTCCACCTTTTCCTCCGTGCGCAGGCGCACCTCGGTCTGGTTTCCCTGCACGACGTTCCTCAGCTTCAATTGGGCGTATGCCCCGCCCTTGCCTGGTTTTACATGATCCATGGCCATCACGCGCCATAACTGTTTTTCGTAAATGATGTGATAGCCGACCCTGATGGAGCCAGCGTTTATGTATGCCGCCATGTGTCTTCCTTCGAAATCCCCAATAAGTCCATTTATAAGCGAAAAGGGTATTATGCTAAACCGAACCGACGGATAAAACAAGAGATGCTTGGATCCAGAGTCTGTTTATGATAACATCAAATTTCGCGCATCGCACCAAAAGCGCTCTTGAGTATTGTATTTGAAAGTAAATCCGCGTGGTATTTAGTTCAAACATATTTTTGTTCCTTATTCTTCCAGCGTTCCTTTTGGCCTATTACACCGCTCTCCAGATATTCAGAAATGGAATTCTTGCAAATGCATGCCTATTGATTCTGTCGGTAGCATTTTATTTTCTAAGCACGGGGCCTCAAGGAGCGTTGCTTATTGTTGCAATTATAGCAAATTGGTTTATTGCTAATCGGTTACGGAAGCCATTTCTGCTTAAAGACAGAGGGTGGCTAATTATAGGCATTGCGGCCAACCTTTCCTTGCTTGGATGGTATAAGTATTACTGTTTTGTGTTTACTGGAATTTCACAACTACTCCAGTCTTTTACCATTTTTCAGGGATCGTGCGTCAATCAGGAGCTTCCCGTTGGGATATCTTTCTTTACTTTTATGGCGATCTCCTATTTGGTGGAGGTCTACCGAAAAAATGTCCAGCCTTCTTCACTGTTGAATTTCGGGACCTATTTGTCGTTATTTCCACATCTGGTCGCTGGCCCAATAGTTCGCTATTCCGAATTGGTTGATGAACTTAAAACTCGCGAGCACTCGGTATCAATTTTCTTTTCAGGCATGTTGCAGTTCTCATTTGGTTTTGCAAAAAAGGTTCTGATAGCTGACAGTGTCGGGAAAGTCGCCGACAACATATTTTCTTTGCCAATCAATGAGATTGGGATGCAGACAGCGTGGATAGGGGCCCTGTGCTATACAATACAAATATTTTTTGATTTTTCCGGCTACACCGATATGGCCATGGGTCTTGCAAAAATGTTTGGCTTTCACTTTCCACCAAACTTCGATCAACCATATAGGGCCACGAGTATTACGGAGTTCTGGCGGCGATGGCATATGACGCTGAGCCGATGGTTCCGTGACTATCTGTATATACCGATGGGGGGGAATCGGAATGGCCGATTTAGGACATATGTAAATCTGTCGGCTGTTTTTCTGCTATGTGGTTTATGGCATGGAGCGGCATGGACTTTCATCGTGTGGGGAGCTTATCACGGGGTATTGCTTGTAATTGAACGGATGGCAAAAGACTCTTTTGGGTATTCTCCGAAAGGCTCCGCTGGGTGGTTTTATTCCTTTATCTTAATAGTCATAGGCTGGGTGATATTTCGGTCACCGACGATTACCTATGCCGGTAAATACATCAGCGCAATGTTTATTCCCAGTAAAATCGTTGATTATGGATTTCAGGACATGAGTTCATCATCATTATTTTTTCTAGTGATCGGTTTTTTAATTTCCATAACATCAACTGAGTGGTTTAGATTTGCAAATCGTGTTCAATTCTCATATCGAATAATGTTTTCTGGCAGTCTTTCGATGGTGTTACTGTTGATCGCCACCGCCTACCTTACCTCATCATCATACAAACCGTTTATATATTTCCGGTTCTGACGTGGAAACATTTGCTAAGAAGTTATTTGTTATATTTTTTGCGATGTTCCTGATACTGCCAGGAATTCAGTTTGTGTTCACGCCATTTTCAGCCCCACAACTAAAAGAAAATCGCCAGCGTCTTCCATTTCCTGGAACCCCTCATTCGGTAGTGAAACGTCTTGTTACTGACAAGCAATTCATGAAAGATCTGATAGCGTATTTTGACGACAATTTCCCGTTAC
>JADGAO010000218.1 GCA_015231995.1 Nitrospinota bacterium
TGCGATATGTGATAGGCGGAAAGGAAATGACCAAGGAAGAGGCCAAAGCTGTTGTGGCCGCTATCAGGATTTGGGCTGGGAGCGTTTTGGAACGTTAACTTCTCTGCGTCGGGGTGAAGAACGCCCCGCCGAGCGTTGAGAGCGGCGCGCGAACCTCCCCCTACCCTCTCGGCGTCGGCGTTCCGGCCTTCGCTTTCGTCAACAACGGGTTCATCACCCCTTTGTCCGTGAAAGCCCCGTAATACAGGTTCTGCATATGGTTGCCTTCCGCAAAAAACAACCACCGCTCCACGAACGCGCCGAGTATGGCGATGACTGCGGATGGAACGGCGACCGAACCGTGGCCTCCAAAAAGAAGTTGGCGGTAATCGAGTATCATCAGGCCGAACGGCAGTGTGAAAATGGCCGCCAAAACCAGCAGTTTGAGCGTCCCACGGATATCGGCATATTTCCGGTAAACGTATTCCTTGGTGTTGTAGTGGGCGTAGCTTGAGCCCCAATCCATCAGGCGTATATCGTTGTGCGTAACGCCGAGCGCGGACTTGAGCGTGACGGGGCTGTATATCCGCGAATCGCGCAGATACGAAACCGCTTTGAAAACGAACCCCAACGCAAGCGTCAGGAACGTAAGCCTCATAGCGAAAAGCGACGCCGTTGGCCACGCTCCCACCATCTGATATACGGCCACGAGCGCCAATCCCCCGGTGGAAAGCCCGATAAACGTGAAGTTGACCGGGGTGAGAAGCGAGTTCCACTCGCGTATGTATCGTATCTTCGCGTAAACCATCCCGGACGCCACATACAGGGCCAGCGCTGTGAATACGCCCGCCAACCCGATGATACCGCGTAATATGAACGACAGGTTCATATATCCGCAAAGCCCGTACAGGAAGGCCAGCCCCAGAAACGCCGGGAGCAGTAACACCTCTCTGGAAAGCCACGATTGTTTCCATTTGAGTATGGCCTTCCACCCGCGCTCAGGATGAGTGAGATGGAAAAACGACGCGCCCATCCCCATCATCGTCAGGATGACAGAAACGGCGGAGCCAGCGACGATGACGTTGTTCGGCAGACCGCCAGGTTCAAGGAGCGCCTTGACGTCGCCTGCGACGAGAAAAATGAAAAGCCCCTGCCCCACGCCCGCGAGAACCGTGAGGAACACAAGCGAAAGCTCAGGATGCATCGGTTAGAAAACTCCTTTTCATTGAGACCTCTGCATATGGTGAGGCTTGGGCAAAGCGAATCCAACTTTGTCCCCCTTAGTAAGGGGGACCGCAACGCAGTTGCGAGGGGGTTTAATTAAACCCCTCCGGCGCGGGTACGCGCCACCTCCCCTTTCTAAGGGGAGGGAAAGGGATGCCTCCTTCATCACGCTCCTCATCATCCGGCCATCCCGTAATCGTCGAGAATGACTTCTTCCACATCCACGCTCCGCCGCACCGCCTTGATCGCCTCGCGGCGTTTTACGGTGATCTGATCCTCGTCCACCACCACATGGGCCTTCCGGCGCGGCAGATAATGGTTGCTCGGATTGGCGCCGCTCTCCGGCATGAGCCGATATCCGTTCCGCTCGACTATGGCGCGAGAGGCTTCGGAATTCGGGTCGTCAACGTCGCCGAATATTCGCGCGTTGGACGGGCATGACAAGACGCACGCCGGTTTGCGCTCTTCTTCCGGCAGGCTCTCGTCGTAAATCCTGTCAACGCAAAGAGTGCATTTTTTCATCACTCCCTCGGTCTGGTCGAACTCCCTGCAACCATACGGGCAGGCCCATGAGCAGTATTTGCATCCGATGCAGTCGTCGTAACTGACCAGCACGATGCCGTCTTCAAGCCGTTTGTGCGACGCGCCGGTGGGGCAAACCTCCACGCAGGGCGCATCGGCGCAGTGCATGCAGGACTTCGGGAAATGCAGAACCTCCACGTCCGGGAACACGCCCACCTCGTAGGTCTGCACCCGGTTGAACCATACGCCGTCGGGTTTGACGCCGTAGGGGGCTTTGTCCGTCAACGGGCCGAACTGACCGGAAGTGTTCCACGTCTTGCAGTTGACGGCGCAGGCGTGGCAACCGACGCATTTGTTGAGGTCAATGACCAGCGCAAGTTGAGTCATATCGTCAACCCTTCCGCTTCTTCGTAGAATATTGAAGCAGATCGGGGCGTTTAACCATCCCCTCAAGGGGCTGTAGCGGCTTAAACTGCGGCAGGCTCCCCTCCTCGTCGGCTTTCCATATTCTCACGCGCAAGTCGTACCAGGCCGCCTGGCCAGTTATAGGGTCGGAGTTGGAAACCTGCCCGCCAGACCCGTCGGACAGCTCTTCCGTGATCAGATGGTTGAGCAGGAAACCTTTCGTGGCCTCTTCCGCATTCGGGTCGAGGTTCCACGCTCCGCGCATTTTGCCCATGCCGTTCCATGTCCATACCGTGTCCGGCTGGACGGCGTGGGAGAACTTGGCCTGCGCCCGTATTTTGCCGTGCGACGATTCCGCCCAGACCCAGTCCATGTCCGCCACGCCAAGGGCCTTCGCCTTGACCGGGTTTATGTAAAGAAAGTTCTGCCCCATGACCTGGCGGAGCCACGCGTTTTGCGAATCCCACGAGTGGTAATGCGGCATTGGCCTTTGCGTAATGGCGTGGATGGCGTATTTTTTCGTATCCACAACGCCGTCCTCTATCGGAGGATACCAGAACGGCACCGGATCGAAATATTTAAGCAGACGCTCTCTCTGCTTTTTTGTGGCGGGCTGTCTGCCCGGCCTTGTCCCTTTAGCCGCGAGCCGGAACCTTTGCAGAACCTCGGAGTATATCCTCATGATGATCGGGTCGTTGCGCCGGATAAGCTTGTGGTCGAGCGCCCAGTTGAGGTACTCCTGGTTGATGTTGCGGTTGTACTGGATGGCCTCCTCCAGCTCGAACTGGAAAAAACAGCCGTTCTTAATGTACATGTCGAGCTGGCCCGGGTTCGGCTCGCCGATAATATGGTCGTCGCCATCTTTGCCTCTCCACCCGGCCAGGAACCCGATGGGCGTGTCCGCCGCGACTGTCCAGTTGATTATGAAATCCTTGTATCCTGCGAACTTCGGTTTCCCCGCGTCGTCGCAGAACCCTTGCAGGCCCAGCCGCCCGGCAAGCTTGATGAGCGTCTCCTGAAACGGCTCGCATCCTTCCGGCGGCGCTAGTATCGGTTGCCGGATAGAGTCCACCACGCTGTCGTATTCGCTTATGGGCCGGTCGAGAAGCGATATAACGTCGTATCGCTCCAGATAGGTCGTGTCCGGCAGGACGAGATCGGAGAACGCCACCATCTCCGAAAAAAAGGCGTCGGACGTGACGAGGAACGGTATTTTGTACGACCCGTCCGGCTCTTTGTCTTTGAGCATCTCGATCACGCCGCTAGTGTTCATCGTCGAGTTCCACGCCATGTTCGCCATGAACGTTATCAGCGTGTCTATTTTGTACGGGTCGCCACGATGGGCGTTGGTGATGACGTTCTGCATCATCCCGTGCGCCGTCAACGGGAACTCCCACGAGTACGCCTTGTCGATGCGGACGGGGGAACCGTCGGGGTTGACCATAAGGTTCTCCGGCTTTGTGGGAAACCCAAGCGGCGGGTTGGGCAGAGGCGTGTTCGGTTTTATCAGCGAAGGGTCGTCAATAGGCTTCGGGCATGGAGGGATGGGGCGCGGATACGGCGGTTTGTGGCGAAACCCGCCGGGGCGGTCTATCGTGCCAAGCGCCATCATCAGCGACGACATGGCGCGGGTGGTCTGGAACCCGTTGGAATGCGCCGCAAGCCCTCTCATGCCGTGGATGGCGACGGGGTTGCCCGTCACTGTCGTGTGATGGTTGCCCCATGCGTCCGTCCATTCTATCGGCAGTGTGATCTTCTCGTCGCGCGCAACCACGCCCATCTCTAAGCCCACGCGCTCTATCTGCTCCGCTGGCGCGCCGGTGATCGCAGAAACGCGCTCCGGCGTGTAATCCGTCAGAACCCGCTCCGCAACCAGCTGGAACGATGTTTTGACCGTCTTGCCGTCGGGTGTCTTGAACGTGCCCATCAACGCGGGCTTCACCCCTTTGCCCATGTAAGGTTTGGGCGAGTTGGTGTTGGTCCCAGACGAAGTTCTGGCTATGGTCGTTGTCCTCGAACTTTCCCTCGCACCAGAAAAGCCCTTCGTCCTCCCCACCCTCGTCCATAACCACCAGCTGGGGCGCGTTTGTCCTGCTGACCAAAAAGTCGCGGTCATAAAGCCCGTTCTTGATGATGACGTGCAGGAAGCCCAAAATGAGCGCTCCGTCGGTCCCCGGTTTTACCGGTATCCACTCGTCGGCCACGGCCCCGTAACCGGAACGGACGGGGTTTATCACCACCAGTTTGCCGCCACGATCCTTAAGTTTTGAGATGCCGATCTTGAACGGGTTGGAGTCGTGATCCTCCGCCACGCCAAAAAGAACGACGTACCGCGTCCTGTCCCAATCCGGCCCGCCGAACTCCCAGCCAGTGCCGCCGATGGAGTAGATCATCCCCGCCGCCATGTTGACGGAGCAGAACCCACCGTGAGCGGCGAAATTGGGAGTGCCGAACTGTTTTGCGAAATAGCTGGTGAGCGCCTGCATCTGGTCGCGCCCGGTGAAGAAGGCGAGTTTTTTAGGGTCGGTGGAACGGATTTTTTTGAGCCGCTCCGTGAGTATGTCGTATGCGCGTTCCCACGATATCTGTTCGAAATCCGCCTCGCCCCGCTCCGCGCCTTCCCGCCGCAGAAGCGGGCTGAAAATACGCGCGGGGCTTTCCTGTTTCATTATCCCGGCGGAGCCTTTGGCGCAGATCACGCCTTTGTTTGTGGGATGGTCGGGATTGCCCTGGATATAGCGTATCTTGCCGTTCTCGACCGTGACCTTTATCCCGCACCGGCACGAACACATGTAGCAGGTGGTGTATTTGACTTCCAGCCCGTTCCCGGCCTGAGTTGGCGATTCCGTCATTAAACAGCCCTCAATCGAATTAGATTGATCCTTCGCTACGCTCAGGATGACAACCAGCGAACACTGCCATTCTGAACGAAGCGTAGCGAAGTGAAGAATCCATCTAAAAGAATATTCTTTATACCTCGATCCTTCGGTCGCCAAGGCTCCCTCAGGATGACAAAAACATTGTCATTCTGAACCCTTCGAAGGACTCAGGGTAAACTCCGCGAAGAATCTATC
>JADGAO010000219.1 GCA_015231995.1 Nitrospinota bacterium
GGATGGCGTGCGTGTCAAGTTGCCCGTGGGTATGACTTGGGAAAAACTCGCCACCCTGTCGCCGGAGGAAGTAAAGGAAAATGGACTCTGGCCGCCCGGCTTTCTTCCTTTGCCACATCCTCACCACGAAGTTGGCGGCATGATATTCCCCAAATTCATCATCGATGAAACGAAAAGGCAGACTGGCCGGGATTTGACTCGCTTCGATCTGGATTTCGACTTGCCAGATCATTTCCTGCCAGAGTTCCCGGCTCCAATCTATCTGACAACGCGGCCTGATCTTGGCGATGTCTCGCAAGGGAAACTGGTAACGCTCAACAACTTCAACGAATTGTTCAAAGACATCCTCAACCCCAAGCAACTTGAAGGATTGCGGTTGCTGGTCACTCCGTTTCCCCAGCAACAGTTCAACGCCACCGAAGACCGCCGTAGTTTGAAGCCCCATCAGGGTATAGCCTGTTTCGATTGTCATGCCAACGGCCATACGAACTCCGCCACCCACACTGTTGGCGACATCAGGCCTAATGAACATCGCCACCGGATCGGCGCGCCATCGTTACGGGGCGTGAACATTCAGCGCCTGTTCGGTTCGCAACGGGCGCTCAAATCCGTGGAGGACTTTACCGAGTTTGAGCAACGAGGCGCCTACTTCGACGGCGTTCCGGCCGACGCTACGCGTAAAGGCGTCAATATCCTCGAGCGCGGTAGCCAGGTGCATTTCATGGCGGAGTTTCAGGCGGCGCTCGACTTCCCTCCTGCGCCGAAGCTCAATCTCTTCGGCAAGCTTGATCCTGTCAAAGCCAGCCAGAGCGAAATGCGGGGCCAGGGAATATTTTTCGGAAAAGGGCAGTGCGCAACTTGCCATACCCCGCCGTACTATACCGACAACCTCATGCACAACTTGAAGGTGGAGCGATTCTTCAAAGAGGTCACGATTAACGGCCGCAAGGCCTCAGCCGACGGTCCGATTAAGACTTTCCCGCTTCGCGGCGTCAAGGACTCGCCTCCGTATCTGCACGACGAGCGTTTGTTGACGCTGGAAGATACGGTGGAGTTCTTCAATCTCGTTTTGGAGTTGAAGCTCAATGAACAGGAGAAGAAGGATATTGTGGCCTTCATGATGGCTCTCTAGGCCATATATAGCGAGACTATGCGCCGACAGGCGAGCGTGCCTCTTACGCGCATGTAAGGTTGACGGACGCCAATAAAAAAGGAGATAACCAATGAACACAATCACGACAAAAGACGGCGCCCAGATATATTACAAGGATTGGGGCGCGGGACAGCCCGTGGTGTTCAGCCACGGCTGGCCTCTGAGCGCGGATAGCTGGGAGGCTCAGATGCTGTTCCTTGCCTCCAACGGCTATCGTTGTATTGCCCATGACCGTCGCGGCCATGGCCGATCGAGCCAGCCATGGACTGGCAACGATATGGACACCTATGCCGACGACCTCTCGGAGTTAATCGAAACGCTGGACTTGAAGAACGCCGTTTTGATCGGTTTCTCCGCAGGCGGCGGCGAAGTCGCCCGCTATATCGGACGCCACGGCGCGAAACGGGTGGCCAAGGCCGCCCTTATCGCCGCAGTCACACCACACATGCTCAAAACGGCGGCCAATCCAGGCGGCTTGCCAATTGAAGTCTTCGATGGGATACGCCGCGGCTCCATCGCAGACCGATCGCAACTCTACAAGGATATCGCCAGCGGCCCATTTTTCGGAGCCAACAGGCCCGGAGCCAAGGTCTCGCAGGGGATAATCGATTCGTTCTGGTTACAGGGTATGCGGGCGGGTCACAAGAACACCCTCGACTGCATCAAGGCGTTTTCCGAAACGGATTTTACCGAAGACCTCAAGAAGTTCGACGTGCCGACGCTTATCATTCACGGCGATGACGACCAGGTCGTGCCGATCGGCGTTTCAGCCCTTCGCTCATCGAAGCTGGTCAAGAATGCGACTCTGAAGATATACGCCGGGGCTCCCCACGGCCTGGCTGACACGCACAAAGACCAGCTCAACGCCGACCTTCTGGCATTCCTTAGCTCCGCAAACCGAAGTTGAACGCTATTTGTGTCCTGATTATTTTTAGAGATTGGAGCAATAACCATGCGGGCAAACTCCATTTGCGGCTATTATTGCGATTGACCGACATGGAACCGTGTAAGGAAACAAAATTATGGGGATAAAGAAGTGAATTCGACGTTTTCTCACAGTTTACCGCTATGCGCGTCATTGCCATGAAACTGTTCAATTTGATCTTATCGCTGATAATCATCATCGTATCGGTCGTTTTATGCCAGCAAATCATCTCAAATTCTATTTCAAACCAGGATAACAAAAACGATTATGCGGAACTCAACAATGTCAGATACGGCCTCCTGAGTATTGACGAATGGAAACGGCAAGTCACCGCCATTCTTGTCATGGAGATCAATAAGCTGTCTTTATCAAGGGCTGATGTGCGGCAACTCCGGAAACATATCGAAGTCCTTCTGAATAAACTTATAGATGACATTGACAGGAGAATAAGAAAAGAGAACTTAGGCTCCACGGGCGGGCGCATCAAGCAATCCTTTATGAGTATTTTTATAAATCTGGATGTTATTAAAAAAGGGATTCCCGAATATGCGGATGCCGTCATTAATGAGATAACGGAACCTAAAACAATGGCTCAAATAAAGACTGCGTTGAACAAGCAACTCGAACAATATTCGAAACGAACATTTAACACACAGGATACATCTCAATTGGCCCGCATTCTTCTTAGGACGGATTCCAATAATATCAAAGGCGCAAGGATCAAGCTAAACGAGGAAATTTCGGCTAAATGCGACCTGATTATTGAGGAGGCCGTATTGCTGATCGCGCTGTCGGTTATCCTTTTCGCCATACCTGTTTTCAATAAGAGGCCCCTTGCGCCATACCAGTTTATATTTCTAACGCTGTCTCTCGTCACACTGCTGACGGCCGGAGTAACCACGCCAACGATAGATATGGAAGCGGCAATTTCACAGATAAGTTTTAAATTGATGGGCCATCCCATCCATTTCGAGAACCAGATATTGTATTTCCAAAGCAAAAGCATCCTGGATGTATTCAGGATTCTGATCGCTCATGAGGATGTTCAGATGAAATTAGTCGGAATATTGCTGATTGCCTTCAGCATTGTTTTCCCCGCGTTAAAAATAGCCTCGTCCCTGGTATATTATTACAATTATCACCAGGCAATGGAGAACCCGGTGATCAAGTTTTTTGTCTTAAAATCCGGGAAATGGTCTATGGCAGATGTCATGGTGGTGGCTATATTTATGGCCTATATAGGATTTAACGGGATTATCAGCAGTCAGCTCAGTCATTTAAACTCATCAATGCCTGAATTGGTGATAATGACTACTAATGGCACTTCGCTTCAGCCTGGGTATTACCTGTTCTTTGCATACACCTTGCTGTCGTTAGTTCTGTCGGAATTCCTAACCAGGAAACCTCTGGCGCCGGATGCGTAAAAATCCACAGGTCGGGGAATCTGGAAACATGGCGAATTCAGAGATCTAAACCTCTGAAAAACCATCTTCCGCCAGCGCTTGACAACCTCCAGGACGGAAAACGAAAGATTAACAGATATGTCAATAGAACCCGCGCTCACCACGGGTGATTTGGCCTGCTATCCGCTAAAATAACTGGCGCAGGGCTTCGGCGGGTAAACTCAAATATTCGTCTGAGCCACAAACTCCACAAGCTTGCCAGACGTCACCCGCAGTTTCTGCGAGAGTATCTGCGCAAGGTTCCGGTACAGCTTTCCGGCTGTGTTGGCGTCGCATCGCAAAATTGACACCTGATGTATCGCCAGCATCTGGCTGTCCATATCCGCGATAGTCGTGGCGGAGCGCGGGCCGCCGTCTATGATGCCCATCTCGCCGAATATGTCGCCGCGTTTGAGCACCTGTATCGTCAGCGATTTCTCCGGTGTCGGCCCGCGGCATATCCGCACCTGGCCCGACATGACAAGGTACATGTCGCGCGCCACTTCGCCCTCCTTGAAGACTATCTCCCCGGCCTTGAACTTTTTCACCTGACACACTTGTAGCAGGCGATATAGCTGGGAATTGTCCAGGTCGTAGAAGAACGCGAAGCTGGCCCGGTATTTTTTGAGTATGGTCAGTGTCTCCTGCGATATCAGCGCCCCGTCGCCTTCGAAAAAGCTTTCGTTGATTATCTCGTCAAGCTGGTCTGCGAAAGCCAGCGTTGACGATAAACGCAGGTTGGGGTCTTTGTTCATGCACAGCGATATGATGGCCGCCACTTTGTCCGGTATGGTGGCGTTGATATCCTGTATGGGCGTGGGATTGCCGCGCAGTATCCGCTCGTAAAGGGCGAAAAGGTTGTCCGCCATGAACGGGCGTTTGCCGGTCAACAGCTCATAGGCCACCACGCCCAGCGAAAAAAGATCGCTCCGCCCGTCAATCGGCCCCTTGTTGATCTGTTCCGGGGACATGTAGTAGGGCGTTCCGCCCACTCCTGCAGGCGGTTTGACCGTGAGGCGTATGGAGGACCCCTCGGATATCTGCGCCACGCCAAGGTCTAGCACTTTGGCCAGGCCATTTGGCAGGATCATGATGTTAGACGGTTTGATATCCCTGTGCGCCACGCCGCGCTGATGAGCGAAATGAAGCGCGCGCGCCACCTGTATCAGCACGTCGAGTTTCTGGCGCATGTCCATCGGCTTGGCCGAGCCGTAGATTATCTGGTCGAGCGACACACCTTCCAAGAGCTCCATTACAAGATAGCAGTACGCCCCTTCCATCCCCGCGTCGTAAACGGTGATGAAGTTGTGGTGAGACATCTGGCCGGATATCTGCATCTCCATGGAGAACTGGAGATTGACCGATTCCGCCGTCACGTCTTTGCCGCCCTGCGACGTGTCGGTGACCTTGACGGCTACGTCGCGGCCTATAAGTTCGTCGGTGGCGCGGTATATGGTCGCCATCCCGCCTTTGCCTATCTGCTCGCGGATGCGGTATCTGCCCAGGTATTCTTTATCCATCAGGTTCGAAAATCCATCTTAACGGTGATCGGGTTCCAGCGCCTAGATTATACTTCAAGACGCGCCGCGATTTACAAATCGCGATAAGTAGAATTAAATATTCTATTTGATAGATTCTTCGCAGAGTTTACCCTGAACCCTGTGAAGGGCTCAGAATGACA
>JADGAO010000021.1:0-6753 GCA_015231995.1 Nitrospinota bacterium
GCAAACCGAAGGGTTGCCAGAAATGTGGGAACACCGGGTTCAAGGGCAGGACGGGCCTCCACGAGGTGTTGGTCATGGATATGGAGACAAAACGGCTTATCCAGAGCAAGGCGCTTGTCGACCTCATCCGCGAATCAGCTATAAGACATGGAATGCGTACTCTCAAGCAAGACGGCATCTGGAAAGTTTTGAAGGGCGATACCACTATTGAGAAGGTGAGAGAGGTCTGCTCCGTCTAACCTTTCAGGTTAATGCCGCACATGTCTCCGCATTAGGTGTTACAGCAATTACCTCTTTAAAAACATATGAATAAGCCTCTGCCTATTATTGCAATCATTGAAATGAACGCGGCTGACGTTCGTATTTGCCTCCAAGGCGACTTGTTCGATAGATATTGACAGTGGATTATAAAACCCCTCTCCAAAATATCCTCGGTTCGCGCTCGATATTTCAATTAATATAAATATTTAACATAGCTCACCTTGAAGTATTACAGAATATAGATCATTAATCGCTCAAATCCATCTGCGCTCCAAGGGACTGGATATTTCAATTAATGCATTAACTGCGCATTTTTACGACCGGTGGACAGGCAGGATCATCCAGGCAAGCCGATCTGTTGAACCAGGTGGATAAAATCTGGATTCCCCAAGGACAAGAGGGGGGGGAAATCAAAAAATAATTCAATATATGAACAATATAACATTCAGTAAAAATTAGATAAAAGTTATTTTGCTGGATTTATACGAAGGCTCTTTCCGAACAATCTCACTTAAGCTTGAAAGCAAAAGGTATCTGCACTCGAATTGGCACTGCCTTATCTTTTACATATCCCGGAGTCAGCTGGCTCTTCCTGAGCGCATTCTCCACAGCAGAGTCGAAAGGCTTCCCTCCGCTATTAATAATTCGTATTTCAATAATTGAACCTTTTTCGTCGAGGTCTATTTCTGCAAGAACGACCGTTTCCTTTCCGATTAACCGCTCATTTTCGGGATATACCGGTTCTACCTTTTTGGCAAATGTTGGAATCCTGGTTAAACGATTGATCGGGACGAAAGCGTTACCAGAATCGCCGGGTTCGCCGCCTGTTTGATTTGCCGTCCCGCCTCCACTGGGCGTCTCATTAACAGAAACAGTTGTAGCAGGCGCCTCCGCCATCGGCTCGGCGGATTGCGGGGCATTTTCCTCATACCTTACATCTTCGGCGACTGGAACTTCTTGAGGCGGAGCCTCTTGGGAACTGTTCCGGTTAACAACAGGTTGCACTGATTCTGATTTAGGCTTTAATGGGACGGGAGAGGGGCGGGATACCGGTTTTTCGAGTTGAGGTTGGAGGATTTCAAGAGGTGGTGTATCTAACCTGACTAGCTCAATCGGGAAATATTCCTTCATTTCCCGGGGAGCCTCGAATAACGTCAACGCCTGCACTATCCATAAAAACAAGCCGTTCAGGATCAGCGACACAAACAATGACGTCAACCAAACGGAACGCCGGTCGGTCATTTCATATCCGCCTGCAGGGTGGCGATGGCAAGGTTGCTCGCCCCAGCTTCCCGCGCCGTGTCTAGAAATCGGATAAGGTGATCCGTAACCGCCCTCTTATCAACTTCTATCACCACAGAAACGCCCGGCTTAGCCGCCACTGCGCCCTTTATTATCCCGGAAGCCTGCTCGTGGGTTATTTTGCCTCCGGCGTGGAATACGTCCCCTTCTGTGGTGATGGCGAAGATAAGGCCCTCTTTAATCAGAGGGTTTGCTGTTTTAGAGAGCGGTTTCTGCACCTCCACCCCGGTATTCTCAGGAAAAACCGTGGCCACCATAAAAAAGATCAATAGCAAAAAAACCATGTCTATCAACGGCGCCATCTGAATTTCCGGCGGACGCGGTTTTTTTCGGGCAACGTTGTACATGGTTACTCACCGCGCCTCTGGGCGCAGATATGTGTAAGGTGTGTCGCAAACCCATCCAACTTTCTGATCAACCGTTCCGCCCGTGCGGAGAGTACCTGATGCAGGTAGATAAGCGGGATGGACGCCACAAGTCCGGCCTCCGTGGTGATCAGGGCCTGCGATATGCCGTTTGCCAGAATCTTCGGATCACCCGTCCCGTGCAGGGCGATAGCGTTGAAAGCGACTATCATGCCCACGACTGTGCCGAGCAGTCCAAGCATGGGAAGGAGCGTTGCGATAACCGAAATGGCTCCTAGATGTTTTTCTATCTGCGCGCTTTCCTCGGCGAAAGCATTGCGAACCTTGTCAACGAGATCGGAGTAGGGGATGCTACAGTTTGAAAAGACCGTCCGGGCGATCCGGCCTGTAACTTCACTGTTTTTGAACCGCTCGTGATCCTTCTGCGTATATTCGGAAAGCTCCAGGATGGCGGATAGCTCCCTTAAAATCTCCCTTTGAACGATACGGTACCGGATCGAACGCTCCACTATCAAAGCGCCGGCGTAAACGGAGAAAAAAAGGATGGGCCACATCACAATCCCCCCCTGCTCGAATGTCAGGGCGATGGATGCTATCTGGCCGTTTATATAATCCATCTCGTCACCGGGTAGTTGCGCCGTGGACAACGTCCCCACCTATCAGCGTCATAACGCAGAGGGCGGATGGATCCAGCGGGTGTGCACTGAAAAGGGCCAGATCGGCGTCTTTACCTTTTTCGATAGAACCGATCCTCTTCTCCAACCCAAGCGTGAGGGCCGGGTTCAACGTGATGGCGTTGAAAACGACGGTCATATCCGCGCCGTGATCCCGTACCAGTTTGACCGCCTCATGGCGCAATTCCTGGATGGGAATCACCGGATGGTCGGTGATGAGGGAGACACGGACACCCGCTTTCATGCACCGCACAGCGTTGTCGCGCACGAGGTCTCGGAGTTCGATCTTGCTTCGTGAAGATGTGGAAGGCCCGATGTTGACCGGGATTTTTCTTTTCGCAAGCAGGTCGGCGATTTTATAAGCCTCGGTTCCATGTTCGATAACGATCTTCAACCGGAATTCATCGGCGATGCGGATAGCTGTGACGATATCGTCGGCCTTATGGGCGTGAACCCGCGCCGGGAGCCTGCCTTCCAGAACGGCTATCAAAGACTCCATCTTCAGGTCGCGCGGGGCGTCGGATTTTTTCTTCGCCCGTTTCTTTTTGTAGTTGTCCGCCTCCACCAGAGCGTTGCGGATGAGCGCGGCGATCCCCATCCGGGTCATGGGGGCTTTGTGCTGGCCACCGTAAACACGTTTCGGGTTCTCGCCGGTGGCCATCTTCTGGCCGATGTCGGCGTTGATTGCCATTTCGTCGGCAGTGTTCCCGCAGGTTTTAACGGCGCAGACGGAACCGCCGATAACGTTCGCCGAGCCGGGCGTTATCATGACGGTTGTAATGCCAGCCTGTCTTGCCTCTTCAAACGCCTTGTCTCTAGCGTCTATTCCATCAATGGCGCGGACATGGGGCGTAACCGGATCGGACATCTCGTTGCCATCCTCTCCCGGCGCGCCTGTCCCCTCCGCATAAACACCCAGATGTGTGTGAGCGTCTATCAGGCCGGGGGAAACCGTCAGCCCAACGGCGTCAATCTCCGCGTAAACGCCCTGTGGAAGACGTTTATATGGACCGGCGTATTCGATTTTCCCGCCACGTGTCAGGACGATTCCCGCTTTTATAATCCCACCGGGCGTGATGATGTCGCCGCCCGCTATCGCCGACCCTTTCATTAGATACCTTCAGGAAGTGGTAATGATTGGAGATAATTTTACAGTAAAAGGGGTAATGGCAGAAAAAAAGGAGGGGTACCCGTAAACCGGGTTTGCTTGCTTGATAGATTCTTCACTGCGCTACACGGAGTTTACCCTGAACCCTATGAAGGGTTCAGAATGACAATAAGCACCTGTCATTCTGAGCGATAGCGAAGAATCTATAGACAAACAAACCCGGTTTTTAGTAATCGTTCTTCGGTATCTTGATGACACTGCCGACCGCGAAGTTCGGCTTCATAGCGACGGGCTTTGAGTCCGCCGCTGGTTTTGCAAACGTGGACTGCTTCGCTCCAACGGCTTTCGGCTCCACTGCGATTTTCGCGACTGCCGGTTTTACCACCGCCACCGGTTTTGCCGTAGCGCCTTTGGATTCCACAGAAGCCTTCGTCGCGGCCGGTTTAACCGCGTTGGGGATTGCGATTTTTTTCGTTTCGTAGCCGACAGCTTTTTCGTAATGATGGGTTGTGGCCGCGCCAGCCTGCTCCCGAATTCTTCTGCGTGTCTCCCGCTCCATCCAAAGGGGATGATGATGGGTGGCCCAGTGCGCGTCCACCTGCCCATCAATGATGGAGGTGATGCTCGGGCGGGTGTCTTTGTTGCCGACCGCCATGAAAATATGGCCCGACAACGCGAATGCAAGCCCCACGGCCACAAGCGTATGCACGATGAGCGCGAGGATGGGCGATCCTGTCACCCACATAATTATTCCCGTCGCGGCCAAAACAAGAGAGCCGCTGACCGCAAGCGTGGCCCATGATTTCTGGCCGGGGTTGAACTTGTCGTCCGGCGGAAGCTCTATGTTGCTAAAAATCGAAGCGAGGGGTTTTTTCATCAGCCATTCGATGTCTTTCCTGCCCCAGCTGGTGAGAAGGTGGAAGTTTTCTTTCCATATACGCCTGTTGCCCAGGACAACCAGAAGAAACGGCGCGATTAAAAAAACAAGGCTTATGTATTTATGGATGGCGACCAGAAACTGGCGGGATGGGCCTTGATCGCCCTGAATGTTATAGGCGAGCATTCCCATGCCGGTCATCAACAAAGCTATAAAAGTAAGCATCACAACATTGTGAAGCCACCGCTCTGATGGTGTGAACCTGGTTATCATCGTGTTCATTTTTATTTCCCTCGTTATCCTGACCACTACCTAGCATTTTTCCTTACAATTTACATGCCTGATATTTGCTCTTGCAACACATTGTTATTTAAGCTTTGTTGCCACTGAAATAAATGAGCGTCCTGAAAGCGGACAGTTATAAGCGGGGTTTGCTGTAGTTAATCAGGACAAACGTCAAAAATAACCCAATAGAAAACTTTGATTGCGCTTTTATGGTCTATGGTGATTAGGGAGTGCTTTACAAACTCCATCAGAGTTTGTCATTCTGAACGTAATGTCATTCTGAACGCCAGCGAAGAATCCATCGAAAGAAATATTCTGTTCTACCTCGATCCTTCGATCGCTGAGGCTCCCTCAGGATGACACACTCTGCAAATCGCTTGGTTATGCAAAGCTCCCCGTTTGCACATTGAACGCTCGGCGGGGTGTCCGTCTTTGTTTATCAAAGCGCTTTCATTCAGGAGTCCGGGGTGAAGACATCTCGGACAGCAACAAGGGCGTTATCCAAACCTCTCCTTTGTAAGGGAGAGAGAAAACCAAGTCACCCTCTGATGTTCAACAACGCTCCGACGCTCGCCTGTTGTGTGGACAGCCCCTGCCGCAACAGGGATGTGGCGGCCTGATTCAAAACCTGGTTCCGCGACAATTCCGACGTTCCTGCGGCGTAATCCAAATCCTGTATGTTGGAAGAGGCCGCCTGCAGGTTCTCGGTATAGACGCCCAGATTGGACGCCGCAGAGTCGAACCTGTTCTGCAACGACCCGATGTTGGCGCGTGTTTCGGAAACTTTGCCGATCGCGTTATCGAACGCCGCCAGCGCGTTCTGCGCCCCCTGTTGGGTGGAGACGTCAACGGCGTCCACGCCCAACGCCTGCGTGTCCGACTGGTTGACCACGTTCATGTTGATCTGGTCGCCCGGCCCGCTTTTTACGCCAGCCTGAACGTTAACCTGCGTCGCGGCTCCCGGAGCCATTGATCCGTCGAGCACCTTTTGTCCATTGAACTCCGTCGTGCCGGAGATACGGTCAATCTCTTTTTTAATGCCTTCGATTTCGTTGTTGACCGCCGCCCTCTGCTGGTCGTTGAGCGTCCCGCTGGAAGCCTGGATCGCCAACTCCCTGCCACGCGAAAGCATGTCGGAAATCTCGCTCAATCCGCCTTCGGCCACGCGGGTCATGGCCGCCGCGTCGCCGATGTTGCGCTGGGCCTGTTCGGCGGAGCGTATGTCGGAATTAAGCTTTTCGGCTATCGCCAGCCCTGCGGCGTCGTCGGCGGCCCGGGTTATTCTTTTTCCCGATGCGAGTTTTGCGAAGTTTTCGGACAACCGCGAAGTGGAAGAGGCGATATTGCGTTGCCCGGTGAGTATGCTGGAATCTCCAATCCTGATGGGCATAAAATGACCTTTCTGTGATCTACAATATAATTTATTCCCAAACCAGGATTATGTCAAATCGGTTTTGACAGGGGGAGACCGTGTCAATATAATGAGCGCAAGGAGAACATAATGCAAACAAGAGCTGTCGGCGAAAAATTGAAGATCACCCCCGTATCCCTCGGCACATGGGGTATCGGCGGCCCGCCTTTCTGGGCGGAACGCAATGAAAAAGAATCCATCAAAACCATACAAAAAGCCCTAGACCTTGGGATCAATTGTATAGACACCGCCCCGGCCTATGGGTTCGGCTTGGCCGAAGAGGTCGTCGCAAAAGCTATCGCCGGACGGCGGGACAAAGTGGTCATCGCCACAAAGTGCGGACTTAAATGGAAAGACACGTCCAGCGCCTCGGCGTTGTATCGGGATTTAACCCCCGCTTCCATTCGGCAGGAACTGGAGGACTCGCTAAAGCGACTCAAAACCGACAGAATTGACCTGTACCAAATCCA
>JADGAO010000021.1:6853-9078 GCA_015231995.1 Nitrospinota bacterium
TGGAGGACTCGCTAAAGCGACTCAAAACCGACAGAATTGACCTGTACCAAATCCACTGGCCCGATCCGAATACCCCCATCGCAACCGCTATGGAGACTCTAAACACCCTTCGAGGCGAGGGGAAAATCCTGGAGATAGGCGTCAGCAATTACACTTTGGACATGCTCAAAGAGGGGAGAGCCATCGCCCCAATCGCCAGCGTCCAGCCAAAGTACAACCTGCTGGAGCGGGAGATCGAGGCGGATATTCTCCCCTATTGCGCGGAAAATGGGATTGCGGTTCTCGCCTATAGCCCGCTTGCGTCTGGGGTTCTTTCCGGCAAATATTCGAAGGATAGCGAATTTAAGGACTGGCGCGGCGGGAAAAACTTTGGCGTCTTCCGCCAGGAGACTTGGGAAGAAGGTATCAACAAAACCGAAAGGTTTAAGGCCATCGCCGAGGATTATGGGATGACTCTCTCCCAGCTTGCTATCCGATGGTTAGTGGAGCAAAAGGGAGTGGCAACCGCCCTCGTGGGATGCAACACGCCCGAACAGGTGGCGGAGAATATTCTGGCCCTGGAAGTGCGGATAGACTCGGAATTTATAGAGTTGATAGAGAACGCCGCAATCGCGGGTTGAAGAAGGAACCGTTATTTTAATATTCCACCCTTCGTTATATTAATAATGAAGGCGTGGAATATTTACCTAACGCCGGTTCTCCAATTCTAACTTTAATTTCGAAGTTGAAATTTTCCTGCTTCATCCTTGCTTTCCCTTTCTTAGGATTCCTCATTGCATTGCCCTAGGCTTAGAGCTACAGGTAATCACTTGTTATTCTGAATGATAGACAAGAATCCCCACCTTATTCCCAGAACAGGGGGATAAATGAGTAGCACCCCCGTCCCATAATACTATTATATTAATATAGCATTATTTATAATATAGCTAATCGCTCTTGTCTGATTCTCAGGTTATTGAGTTCTGGGGATTAGCACTAAACTCTTTAGTCTCTACATACGCCAAGCAACCCCTCCTCGGGTTGTGACATATAGAAACTCATCTCGAGTGTAGAGTTAGGATTGTCGGATCCTTAGGGAAATCTGGTCGCAAATAATTTTTTTGATCGTAGTTTTTATCTCCAATATCCCAACAAAGCTTTTCTCTTAGAAAAATCGTCTTTTTTAACCTTTTTTGGGATTAATAACGCATTTTTAGATTATTTATGATATTTTCCGCAACTTCGGCAATCAAATATCTTGAGTATTAGAGGGGATGTTAATATAATACGCCAAGTTTGTTTATAATATAGCTAACATGGAACGATCTTTCTTCACCTCCAAATCTCCCGGCAGAGCTATACGGGGCAAAAAAAACAGATGGGCTTTTTATCCTGACCCTCTGCCTTCCGAAATCAACGCGGAGTGGCAAATTTCGGAAGCCTTGGCAGAAGCTGAACGTGTGGCAGGCAGGCTCGAGGGTCAGTTGGCCGGGTTAATGAGGCCACATAAACCTTTTCGGAGCATATTCCTGTTCCAGGGGGCCTTCTCTGCTTTTACGCTTGAAAATACAAAGATATCCATAGACGATCATTTCCTTTCCATTATGTCGGAAAACGATGGAGGTAACGGCTCATCGGATCCTATCTCTTTGTACTGCAAAGCCTATGATGCCGGACTGGAATATCTGGATAAAAACCTCCCCCCTAGCCTCGATTTGATTTTACAGATTTATCGCCAGATATTTCAAAGCGATACGGTTTCAAAAGGCGTTCAAGAAGGGTTCAGGGAAAAAACTGGCGATCCGGTCAACCTGTTTGGACTTTCCGGTGAGGAATTTCAATATGTTCCCCCGCCGGAATCGCTGATGAAAACGGCTCTCTACTCGTTCGATAAACGCTTCCGGCAGGAGATAAAACTCCCAACCCTGGTTGATATCTCATTGATATTTTATCAGTTTATGGCTATTCAGCCACTGAGTGGGGGAAATATGGCCACAGCCTGTCTGTTGAGCGACCTGCTTCTTGCGACCAGCCTTGAAACAAAGTCAATTCCGGTTTCCGTAGCTCCTTTTATTTCAAAGAACAAGGGGGATTGCGCCAACCGCTTTTTCCATCTGATAAAAACCGGCGACTGGGGTGACTGGATCAGCTTTTTTCTTAGAGGCATGGCTTGGGAGTTCGCCAAAGCGCGTCAAACAGTCTCAGCTGTGACGGCTCTGCGGGAGGATTACAGGAAACGGCTGGAA
>JADGAO010000021.1:9137-12140 GCA_015231995.1 Nitrospinota bacterium
TATTACAGTGAATTACGCATCCAAGCTGGCAAGGGTCACATTCCGGGCGGCTCAATTAAACGTGGACAAGCTATTGGATTTGGGAATTTTGAAGGAGACGACGGGGCAACGCCGCAACAGGATTTACACGGCTCCCGATGTGTTGCAGATTTACGATAAACGATGAAAGTACATACCAACCCTTCGCATCCAGTCCATCTCAGTCGGCAAAAATGGGCCTTGTTCCAACGCTTTTAAAGAGTTCTTCGCTTCGTCCATATCGGCAGGGCCGGTGATACAGACATCCACGGCAGGATTGGACATAACGAAACGATAACAATCTGATCCTTTGGGCCTTATCTCACCTGGAGCGGTTTTGCTGGGACTCATAAGCTTGCCCCACGATGTGGCGGTGTAGACAACAACCCCGGGCCGGTTTTCGGTGGGCAAGTAGGGGAAAAGGTCTATCTCGGCCCCACGATGGACGGCGTTATATCGGCAATGGAAAAAATCGTATAACCCCGTTTTTGCAAATTCCGGGAACGCTTTCCTGTTATGCCCCGATACGCCGATAAACCTGATCAGCTTTTTCTCTTTGAGTTCCTGGCAAATATCCAGCAGTCGCGGATTGGGATGGGTGTTGTGCCACCCAAGCAGTAGCCCGTCAATATAATCAAGCCCGGTTTTCTTTAAAAACGAATAGACGCTTCTTTTGAATGGCCAGCCGAATATCCGCCAGTAATTCTGGGCGACGACGAACAGTTTTTCCCGCTGACCTTTTGCGGTGATATTTTTTATGGCCTGTGTCATGCCAGCGCCCCTGCTGGAGCCGTGGTAAAAGTAGTTGACCCCTTTTTCAAAGGCCAGTTCGATGGCCTCGGTGGGCGCTCCATACCCGCCGGAAATGCCCAGGCGGCTAACTATAACGCCGGTGCGGCCCAGCGGGCGGCGGACATAAGCGTCATCATCCACGGGTGGCCTCCTTATGACCTTTTATGGGAAAAGCTTAATCCCCTTTTCCGCCGGTAGCAATGGTAAATGCTAAGATATGAGACAGGGAAAATAGTTTGAATCAAGCTCCTCTTGAACTTATCCTAGACTTAGAGGGACAAATTCCCGAAGGCAATAACCGGCCCGATGGGCCGACTGTAATGGCATTATAAATGGCGCCAGCGAAACTTGGCCGGTACGAAGTTATCGGCGAAATCGGCAGTGGGGGGATGGGCCTTGTCTATAAAGGCTGGGATCCGAAACTCAGCAGGCTCGTCGCCCTCAAGGTGATCCGCCATTCCGTCCTGGGAACGGCGGAGAGCGATACGCTTCAACCCGTGAAACGGTTTTATCAGGAAGCCCGCGCCGCCGGCAAACTTTCCCATCCGGCCATCGTCACCATATATGACATCAGCGAAGAAACCGCGCTTGAAGACCCGCTGATTTATATAGCAATGGAATATCTGGACGGAAAAGGGGGCTGGATTACCACATCAAACATAGAACGCCGTTTTCCTTTGCAAAGCGGATAAGCATAATCAGGCAGATCGCGGAAGGTTTAGTTTACGCCCATGAGCGCGGGGTGATACACCGCGATATAAAACCGGCGAACATCATACTGACGGCGGAGGACATCCCTAAAATCACGGATTTCGGGTTGGCCAAAATGGCGGATACCTCGCTCACTCTTTCGGGGGCGGTGATGGGGACGCCAAGCTATATGTCCCCGGAACAGATTTACGGATCGAAAGTGGATCACCGCACCGATATTTTCGCGTTGTCGGTCGTGTTATACGAGTTTTTGACGGGCGGGAGGCCTTTTAGCGGAGGCAATATAACCGCGATCATTTTCAGCGTTCTCAACAAGGCGCCGGAACTCCCCACTTTCCTGAACCCCGCTTTGCCGCCTGCGGTCAATTCCGTCATACAAAAAGGTCTGGCGAAGGATCCCGAAGAGAGATATTCGGGAATGGGCGAATTCATCGCGGCGTTGGATACGATAAAAAGCTCGTTCCGGGCCGGGGCGGACGATGCGACAGTCGCCATCTCGTCACATGCTTTTTCTCAAAGCGGGGCTAGCTCGCAAGAAACCCCGGTTGATGGAGACGCCACTCTTGCGGAGGGAGATAAAACGACGGACTTCATTCCCGATATACCGAAAGGAACCGGGCCGGGGGCGTTTGGGCAAACCCTGATCATCAACCCGATGCCAGCTTCGTCGTTAACCGGGGAGGAGACTTTTTTTCAAAGCACGCAAAAGAAGAAACCTGACGCTTCTCTCAAGTCCCGGTTATCGGCGTTGACGCTGAGGTTCCCGGATGTGACATACAGCATGGATGAACCGGCGCTCTCCGACAAGCTTCATGACGCTTTGCAGGACGCCGGTTTCATGGTGCATCTGGCGCCCAGCCTTTACGGGATGGATATGGCCCGTCGGATCAATTCCGCGTTGAGAAGAGGCCATCTGTTCCTTCTCCATTACAAGCCGAAACAGTCCGGTTTCAACCTTGTGGATTTGTTGAAAGAGATAAGGGAGATAAACCCCTCTATCTCGTTTGTGAACATGATCCCCATATTCAGGAGCACGGCCACAGCCGAGCAACAGCGGACGCTCCTCAAATTCCTTGGGGATTTCGGCATACGTTACGCCGTTTTCCTCACGGCCAACACGTCGCTTGAAAACAACCTTGAAGAGATAGTCCACGACCTGGCCGCTTTCAGCGAATTGGCCGCCAACAATTTCGCTCTTGAAGAAACGCCTCCCGCCGAAACTGACCTGAGCGAAGTGGAGAAAATCGAGACCTATAACGGCTTGCTGGCGTTAGGCGAGGATCTGATGAAACGGGGCCGGTACGAAGAGGCGGTCAAAGTTTTTTCGGAGGCGATAGGGTTAAAGCCGGATTTCAAAACCCTGGTCAACAGGGGCGATTCGTATTTCAAGCTGAAGAAATATATCCCCGCGCTCGCCGACTACCGGGAGGCCAACCGCCTCCGGCAGACGGAACCGCTTCCCTATGCGAGGGCGGCGGCCTG
>JADGAO010000021.1:12370-13063 GCA_015231995.1 Nitrospinota bacterium
AACGGCTCTTCGACCTGGCGGCGCGGGTAATACAGAAGACCAGCGGAATCCGGGAAGACGACGCGATGACAGAAACGATGGTGGATCGCGCTGTCGTTCTCGCCGCGATGGGGCATCAGGCGGAGGCGGAGAAAATATTCAGGAACGCGCTGAAGCATAACCCCCCAGCCGTAAGCGCGGCGTTCAACAATTACGCCATCGGTTTGCGGAAAAAAGGCGAGTATGACAGGGCGTTCGAGATATACATGGAACTTCTAAAACGGGCCATCCCCGAACGCGAAGTCGTGCTCGAAAATATGAAGACAGCCGGGTTCCGCCACGCCGCCAGACTGCGAAACCTGGGGCGTTACGAAGACGCGAAGATTGTTTATAAAAACATCCTCGTTCAAAATCCACCCACAGGCAAAGAGTGGGTGCTGTGCGAGTTGGCCATGACATATCTTGAAACCAACGAACAGCCCGAAGCCTGTTCCCGGCTTGTGGAGGCCATTTTCATAAACACCAACCTGATGAAGTCGGAAGAATTCAAACAATATAAAGAGCTGGAAAAGTTGTATCATTTAATGACGCATAAACTTGGGTTGGCCAAACCGTAATGCTTGCATTCCGTGAGAATTTTGGAGGAGTTTAAACAAGGGGCTGTCGCCAAATGGTAAAACAGAAGCGACAAACGCTGTTCGAGGTGTTCTTCAC
>JADGAO010000021.1:13070-23041 GCA_015231995.1 Nitrospinota bacterium
GGAGCGCGGGCGTCCCGCCCGCAACGTCTGAATGCCGCCTCGATGGCGGCGTTCAGAAGGGGGCTGTCGCCAAATGGTAAAACAGAAGCGACAAACGCTGTTCGAGGTGTTCTTCACCTCGAACTCCTTGTCCTGTAATGTGAGTTTATTCTTTCTTAAGGACGGCGGGGTGAAGAACACCCACGCCGAGCATTTGGGAGACAGCCCCAACAAAGACGGCGTTTCGATCCCCGGTATCCGCGATTTGAGGTAGGCTCCCCTCTCTTTGGTATTTGGTATATTGATTGGCGAGTGAACCATATGTACGTCGAGTGGAAAGAAGAATACAGCGTAGGGGTCGCCAAGTTTGACGACGGTCATAAAAATCTGTGTGGGCTGATAAATGAACTCCACGCCGGGATCATCGAAGGCAAAGGCAGGGATGCGCAGAGAAGCGTCCTTAAAGGGCTTGTCGAGTATTCAATGGGGCACTTCTCCGACGAAGAGAGTCTCATGAAACAATACGATTACCCCGAAAGGATTAGCCACAAGCTTGAGCATGACGAGTTCCGGGACAAATTGCTGGAATTCGTTGAAGCCTACCTGAAAGGAACCGCCCCCCTGACGGTGGATCTTCTGGGGTATCTTGTCGGATGGCTGGAGAAGCACATGACCGTGACGGACAAGAAATACGAAGCATTTTTTAATTCAAAGGGCGTGATGTAAGGGGCTTCGCTTGGGCATATCATTTTAACCACCCTGTCCCGAGGGTTTGAAAAAAGGCACGTCAAATGTACGTCGAGTGGAAAGAAGAATACAACGTGGGCGTAGCAAGATTCGACGAAAGCCATAAGGAACTATATTCCCTGATAAACGAACTGCACGCAGGAGTGGTGGAAGGCAGATACAGGGACACGCAGAAGAATGTCCTGAAAAACCTTGTTCATTATTCGATCAGCCACTTTGCGGACGAAGAACGGCTGATGAAAGAATACAACTATCCCGAACTGGCCTCGCATAAACGCGAGCATGACCAGTTTCGAAAAAAGCTGGAGGAATTTGTTGACGCATACATGGAAGGCTTCGCCCTTTTAACCACCGACCTTTTGGATTACATGGTTCGATGGCTTGAAAAACATGTGACTGTGACTGACAAGAAATATGAGCCGTATTTCAGGGATTTATAGGATAAAAATAGAAATTCACTCCTTGGCGCTCGGCTCTCGATTCACTTCTTCTGTTTTGGCAGGTTCTCCGCAAATCCCATGAAAACGGACAACAGGACATCGCGTTGCGCCGGGTATGGCGGGTATGGATAAATCTTATCCTCCTCATTCAGTACCCTGTTGATCGTATCAAGCAAGATAGCGGTGTTGTCGTCAAGACGCGTCTCGTATTGCCTGCTGTCGTTTCTCGATTTCTCCACGGAGCCGCCCCAAACAAACACCCCAGCCGTTATGTCGTAAATGGCCAGCGACACGCTCATGCGCCGGGTAGCTTCGGTTTTTATTTTCTGTCCGATAAGTTTCCTTTTGTCCTTATCTTTTTCCTTGTCGCTGTAAACATCCTCCTTGCGCCGCTCTTTTGTCACATTGTCATCTTCTATCCTGGCGAAGACCACATATCGCGCGGCGGGAATTTTTGATCTTATCTCGTCAAGCCAACGGGTGGAGACCACTCCGGCGTTTTTATATTCCGACAACATTGCGGCGCGGCGGTCTATCCCGACAGCGGACGTGAACGCGGCCGGGTCATGAACGTATATATCTTTCCTCTCATCGAGGAACCCGCTTCGAAGTATCGAGGAGAAGGTCGTGATTTCGCCTGGGGCGAGTTCCGCCGTGGCGGAGACCACGCCTCCCACATAAAGCCCGGACGTTTTGACGGAATCGAAAGTGAAACTCGGATCGTGTTTCAATCCCCGTATCGTCGTGGCGCAACCTGACGCGAACGCAAGCATGAGAATAACGGCGGGGGCAAATCTGAAGATATAGTTTCTCATTTGACTCTCGACCCATACCACTTGAGAATTTATCGAAGCATAACCATTATCGCGCTGGATGGCGGCCTGCAATAGGGCCGCCATCCCAAGACGCCGATTACTTTTTAGCCACCGCCGGGCCTTTCATCGCCGCAAGCTTGGCCAGGTCAATCTTGGCCGCGGCCCCTTTGACAGCTTCCATGCTCACGCCGTTGCCGCGAATCTCGATGATGATGCTATCGGGAATCGCAATATCCAGTTCGCCTGATTTGGAGGATTTGTCATAGCTCTCGCGAGCTTTGAATTCGCCGATCTTGGTGGTCTTCTCATACCTGTTATCCTGCTCGCTATCAATCTCCACCATTGTCCATGCGGCGGCGGCCATCGCCCCGATGCCGCCCATGTCGCTTATTTTTATCGAGATGTGTCCGCCTTTATCGTCGTTGTAAGACCCCTCGGCGAACGCCCCGCCAAACCCGCCGAAAGCGACCTTCTCGCCCTTAGCATCCGTCCGCTTCATGTCGGGGAGCGATTCGGGCAACAACGCTTTGAGTTCGCGGAAATCCGTCGTCGGAGCTTTGCCTATTCCAGCCGACGCATCTTCCATAGCTTTGGCGGCGCCTTCCATCGCTTTGCCGGCCTGTTCAACGGACTTGGCCAGTTGATCGCTTGCGGCGGCCATTTTTTCGACAGCCTGTTGCTTCTCTTCCACCTTGCTACAGGCAAACATAACCGCCACAGCCATAACCGGAACCAGAAGTCTTATCATCCCGCTATCGCCCATCTCTTGTCCCCTCTTTTAAAATGGAATTCCCGCGCCAAATGATTTTGCGATTTTAGAGTGTAATACTTTTTTTGATGATTGTCAGTTTTGGGGGTGAGCGGTTTCCCTTTAACGAGGAGGGCTTTGCTAAGTCGCCATTTCCGCAATATTGTCATTCTGTCGACTTGTCATTCTGAGCAACGCGTTGTCATTCTGAACGTAATGTCATTCTGAGCGAAGCGAAGAATCTATCAAAGAGAATGTTCTTTATACTTTGATCCTTCGGTCGAGGACTCCCTCAGGATGACAACATCCTCAGGATGACAACTTACGTTTAGCGGTCATTATGAACGGAGCGCAACCCTTAGCTGGCTCAGGGCAAACTCCGTGATGAATCTCGAAGTTGACGAACACTGATGATTAAGTGGAAGATTATGCGCCTGGATTTTCAGTGGTAGGGAATTAGCGACCAGGCTCGTATTGTAAACAAGCGCGGAATAAATTAACGGATGGGCGACAGGTTTATCAGTAAAAAATCGCTTCTAATTTTGCTTGCGCTCGTCATAACGGTTTTGACAGCTGGATATGCGGTGACGCTCGGATACGAGCCTCGATATATAGTCAAAGCCCCAGCGTCAGCTGACACGGATAAATCAGGGGCTTTCTGGAAAAATGGAGCCATCAACCCCGTCCTTAACCTGCCGGATGATCAACTTCCGCTCAACATCCCCGGCCCGCTCGACGCATGGGGCGGTTCCACTCAACATACTGTCACGCTCAACTTTACAGTCGCACCGGGAAAATACAGGGTAAAACTCGAATTCTACGACTGCCATGAATCGCAACCGCCTTCGCTCGACATCAAGATCAACGACGGCCCATCGCGCAATCATCAGTTAAAACCGGGCAAAGGCGCGCCTCCGCCATACAGTATTGTAAACGACGCTCTAACGTTCGAAACTCCGGTGGAAATAACGTCCGCTAACAACAGGATTTCGATAACCAATCTCAAAGGCTCCTGGGCGGCGCCTGCTTTGTTGAGCGTTTATGACGACAGGTTTAATCCCGCCAAATCGCTATTCTCACTGCTTAAAAACAGCAAAGCCTCGGCTATCGTTTTTTTCGGCCTGATATTGTCGCTGACCATTTTTCTTTCGGCTGACGGGTCGTTCAAAAAAGCATCTGCGGATATCGCTCTGTTAACCGTCGCGGTTTTTATCACGCTCATTATGAGCGAGGCCATATTCCGAATCTACCTCACGCTTAAACCAGCCAGCAGGATCATCAACGCGGAAAACCCTGATTCGAAAAACAAAAATATTGAAGGCGCCAATTACACGACGGCGACGATGATAGACGTAAGCCCCGACCCCGATATACCGTACGTTTTAAAGCCAAACCTGCGAGGCTTTTTTGCGGGACATCCGCTGAATACAAATTCGTTCGGTATGCGCGGGGACGATACCGCGCTGGAAAAACCGGCCAACACGATTCGCATATTGGGGCTGGGCGACTCCGTGATGTTCGGATGGGGGCTTGATTATGAGGATTCCATCATGCCGGTTCTGGCGCGGAAACTCCATGAGAAGCTCGGCGTGAATGTCGAGGCGTTGAACACATCCGTCCCCAGTTACAACACCCATGTCGAGGCGGAGGTGTATCGCAGGATTGGCAGAAAGTTCAAGCCGGATATAGTCGTCCTTCTTTTCGTCGGCAACGACTTCGGGTTTCCAAGTTCGATGGTGGAGCCGGTTAAACTTTTCACGTTCAACAAAAGTTATATACGGGAGCAACTCCGGCGCTTCCTCATCCCCTATGTGTCCGATTCGGCCAGCGAGAAAGAGGATGTCGTTGACCGGAACGCTTGGACCCAGGTTGAAACCATGCAAGGCGACGAAAAGGAAAAACGGCGCCAGTGGCTCGGCGAGGTGGAGCGATACTACGAAAAGATGACGACCAAAGAAGGCGTCGCAACTTCTTTACAGAACCTGTCGGACATGCTGGAAAAGGACGGGGCGAAGGGGGTTCTTTTATACCATCCCAGTTTTCTTGTCCCGGGCGATCCGGCGAGTTATGAAAAAATCCCCGGGACCGGCGAGAATATTAACGAATTTATAAAACAGGTTGGAAATAAAACGGGCTTATACCCGGTAGACATGACCCCCGTCTACGAAGCGTTTGTAAAATTCAAAGGCAAGCCATCTCAAAAAGAGGCGTTGTGGCTGGACCCGGGCGACCCACATCCGATAAAAGAGGGCCATGAAATGATGGCCGAGGAAGTGGTTAAGGTGGTGGTGGATAAATTTGCCCCTCTTGCCAGTGGGAACCGCAGGTAATTTGTAGGGCGCCCCACCGGGTCACCCCTACCTTCGCAATCCCGTTCCTACACCTCCTTTTCTAAAGCGAACGGCATTTGCTATCATGTTGGGAAGGGTAACAATCGGCGAAGGGGGCGGCTCATGACATTCAATGTTGGCGATGTCATCGGTGGCCGTTACCAAATCCACCGCATTTTCGGCGGGGCCGGGCGTTCCGGCATGGGTGTGGTGCTGGCCTGTTATGACCGCAAATCAGGTTCACCTCTGGCGCTCAAAACCTACCAGCAGGGGTTCTATCACGACAAGGTCCTCGTCGACAGTTTCAAGCGTGGGGCGTTGGCCTGGATACATCTGGACCGCCACCCGGCCATCGTTCAGGCGCACGGCGTATTCAACATCGGCGAGCGGCTCTTCCTCGGCCTCGAACTCATCGCCACAGACGAGCATGACCGGAACAACCTTTCACACTATCTGCGCGACCCCATCCCGCTCCGGCAGGCTCTGCTCTGGGCCATCCATTTCTGCGACGGCATGGAATACGCCAGGACAAAGGGAATCACTCCACACAGGGATATCAAACCCGACAATCTGATGGTGACCAAAAACCGCCAGATGAAGGTAAGCGATTTCGACCTGGCGGGGCTTGGCCCGTTATCCGCTCCGCCGAAAGGGAATGCCGACACCTCCGGCTCCGCCACTCCGGGCTTGTCTTTTATCAACATCGGCCACGGCAAGTTTGTCGCCGGAACTCCGCCCTGGATGGCCCCGGAACAGTTCGAGGGAGAGGCAGATACGGTCAGCGACATATACAGTTTCGGCGTCGTCCTTTATCAGATGGCCAACAACGGAGGGCTTCCCATCCGCCCGACCTCCGACGGCGACTGGGGAAAAGCCCACGCCTCGCGCATCCCGATTCCCCTGAAAGGAAAGCTTTGGCCGATAATCGCGCAATGCCTTGCCAAGAGCCGCGTGGAACGGTTCGGGGGAACCAATTCGACGTCCGCGTTCACCGAACTGCGGGAGGCTGTCGCCCGGTTATGGGAAAAGGCTGTGCCCGGCGAGGCGATCCCGGAGATGCCGAAGGGCGCCACAATGGAGGCTTCCGATTACAGCGACAAGGGAGTGTCGTTAACCGAGTTGGGCCTTATAGATCAGGCAATGCAGGCTTTCAAAAAGGCTATCGAGCTTGATCCGAAATATCCTCCGGTTTATCTCAACGCCGGAGTGGCCTTGACAAGAAAAGGAAACAAAACCGAAGCGGTCAAGGCCTACAAGAAAGCCCTTTCGCTCGATCCGACAATCGCCGAGGGCTATAACAACTACGGCTTGTTGATGAAAGACGCGGGGGACTTGAAACAGGCGGAAGCCGCATTCCGCAAAGCCATCCACCTCAAACCCGACCTGACCGGCGCATATGAGAACCTCGGCATCCTCCTCTCCGAAAGCGGGCGCAAAGACGAGGCCATCTCGATCATCGCCAAAGCCGTGGAACACGATCCGTCCAATCCGGGCCACCGCTACACATATGGAGTGACACTGGAGCGGATGGGGCGTATCGAGGAAGCCCTGGCGCAGTATCAGGAAGCGGTGAGGATAGCGCCTAACAACGGGTTCTACCATAACGGGCTTGGCACGGCCTATCGTATGCTTGGGGATATGGAACGGGCGGTGGAATGCTGGCAGGAGGCCGCCCGGCTCGACCCGCGCAACGCCATTTGCAGGTTCAGCCTCGGCATCACCTACGAACGGGCCGGTTATATAGATCACGCGTATCGCTATTACAAAGAGTCTACGCAAGCCGATCCGACCTTCCCCGACACTTATTACAACCTGGGCTTGATGTTAGCCAACGCCACTCTTTTCGACGAGGCGGCGGATTGTTTCGAGAATTTCGTCCGTTACATAACTCCCCAACTGGCCCCTCACAAGGATAAAGCGGCGGAGTATGTAGCCGATTTCCGCAAACGAGCCGAAGTCGTCCGCAAACAGGAAGAGGATTATGTGGAGGCTGTCTATAACCACGCCCACCACCTGCTGAACCTGGGCAGATATCCTGAGTCCAAGGTTTGGCTCGACCGGGCGATGGAACGCAAACCCGACTACGCCCCAGCCATCGTCGGCTATGGGTTATATTACGAGCGGGTCAATAACCTGCAATCGGCCGCCGACTGTTACAGAAAAGCCATCCAAACCGATCCGGGTTATGCGATAGCCCTTAACAATCTCGGATGGGTCAACTATCACATGGGCAACTACCCAGTGGCTCTAGAAGCGCTTCAAGAGTATGTCCGACGCGCCCCGCCAGATCAGGAAAAGTGGGTGGAAGACGCCAAAAATTTGATGGAAGAGATACGGCGAACGAAAGGCTAATTGTAGGGGCGAACCTGCGTGTTCGCCCACATGAGAAAGGGCAGACACACGGGTCTGCCCCTACATGAAACAACTAGAGACATAATCCAGTGAAAATGTTGACCCATTCCCCCGGCGTGGCGCTGGCGTGGAGGTTCGCCGTGGTGGAGACGACGTCCGCCCGGCTTCCAAAGATCGGTCCCGACCAGTATTTGTGCGGGTTGTTAAAACTTGAAGAGGCCAGAGCTTCCTTCGAAAAGGCAGGTGGATTTTCCCCCGCCGATATCGAGACGCTCCGGCGCGAAACCGGAACGCTCATCAGGATAGTGTCCAACGTCGGGCTAGACCCAGTCACATTCCGCCGAAGGCTCCGGGAGATAGTCGGTCTTGGAGATACTGTTTGGAAGAACGATTCGGTCGTCCATCGCAACGACTCGCTTAAACGGATATTCGACCGGGCGGCGGAAATCGCTCATGCGTTCAACAGTTCCAGCGTTCATGCCGTTCATCTGCTGGAAGCTATTTTCGAGACGCCCACCCCGTCGTTGCGCACATATCTGACCGAAAAAAATCTCCGTCCCGCCGATATCGAACGCTACGCCGAACAGGCCAACGGCCCGGGGATCCCACGACATGTTCCGGTCGCCGGAGCTGTGGCTGACACTTCTCCCTTAGCCGCCAAGGCGCCGATGGGCGCCGATTTTCTCGCGTCGTTCGGGCGCGACTTGACGGCTATGGCTGTCGCCGGGGAGCTATCGCCGTTAATCGGCAGACGCGAGGAGCTATTGCAGGTGGTTCGAGCGTTGACCCGTAAGACCAAAGCGAACCCGGTATTGGTGGGCGATGCAGGCGTGGGCAAATCGGCCGTGGTCGAAGGGCTTGCGCTCCGCATATCGCAGAAGAACGTCAGCCAAAATCTGTGGGATCATCGCATAATCGAACTACGGATGAGCGCTCTGCTTGCCGGAACGAAGTACCGTGGAGATTTCGAGGAGAGGCTCAACCAGGTTATCGCCGCCGCCGAGAGCGACCCTAAGCTGATCCTCTTTCTTGACGAACTACACACGCTGGTAGGCTCCACCGAAGGGTCGGGTGGGGCGAATGCCGCCGATATACTTAAACCTGCGTTGTCACGCGGAAAACTGCGTTGCATCGGCGCCACCACTTTCGCCGAGTACCAGCGGTATATCGAAAAAGACCCGGCTCTTTCCCGCAGGTTCATCAAAGTCGTCATTGACGAACCTCAAGAGGAAGAGGCGCTGGCGATAATGCGCGGGTTGCGCGAAAGTTTCGAGAGCCACCATAGCGCCACCATCACAGACGAGGCGCTGGTTGCCGCCGTCCGGCTCTCCATCCGCTACATGAAAGACCGGCGATTGCCGGATAAGGCGATTGACCTGATTGACGAGGCCTGTTCGCGGGTGAAGGTGGAGACGCTCTCATACCAGGGCGACGCGGCGCCTCCGCCCAAGTCTGGCGGGACGGCCGTCGAGCCTGTCACCGCGCAGATAGTGGCCGAAGTGGTGGCGGAAAAAACCGGAGTGGCGGTGACGGAGTTGACCGGATCGGATAGCGACCGGTTCTTGAAGTTGGAGGAAACCCTGCTGGCCGACGTTGTGGGGCAAGACCGTGTCGTGAAAAAAGTTTCGGAACGGCTCCGCCTATCAGCCTCCGGTTTGCGCGACGAGGGGCGCCCGATGGGTGTTTTCCTTTTCATGGGGCCTACCGGGGTGGGGAAGACATACCTTGCCGAAAAAATAGCCGACGTCATTTTCGGCGGATCGGAGGGAATGATCCGGCTGGATATGAGCGAGTATATGGAGGAACACGCGGTCTCGCGGCTTGTCGGCTCACCTCCCGGTTACGTAGGCTACAACGAACAGGGGCAGTTGACCGGAGCGCTCAAGAAACGCCCATACTCGCTTGTTCTGCTCGACGAGGTGGAAAAAGCCCACCCGAAGATATGGGACATCTTTCTGCAAGTCTTCGATGACGGACGCTTGACAGGAGGCGACGGGCAGACGGTTGACGCGACTAACGCCATGTTCGTGATGACCTCCAACCTTGGAGCCGGGCAGATGGCCGCCACTCGCCCGGTCGGGTTCAACTCCGCAGTGGCGGAGCGTGACGACTCTGTCAGATACCATTCGGCGTTGAGCGAATCGTTCCGCCCGGAGTTCCTCAACCGGATTGACGAGATCGTGATTTTCAACCCGTTGGGGCCGGAGAGCGTGACAGCGCTTGTGCGCCGCGTTCTCGACGAGATCGCGCGTAAACTCTCCCACCGGTCTATCCATTTCACCGCCACGGATTCCGCAGTCGCCCTGCTTGCCAAAACCGGGATAAGCGAGCGTTACGGCGCCCGTGGGTTACGACGGGCTGTGGAGGAGGCGGTCTCCAAACCGTTGAGCCTTGCGCTACTTGACGGGACGGCGGCAGGTGGAGAAACGTGGAGCCTGACCGAACGGGACGGGAACCTTGTGTTCGCGGAACAGAAAGGGTGAACACGGTTTTGGACGTTGAATCACGCTGTCCGGTGGTTCTTGTACATTTAACAGGCGAGGGGAAGTCCCGCCTTTTT
>JADGAO010000220.1 GCA_015231995.1 Nitrospinota bacterium
TTTTATCATTTCTCAAAAGAGGCCGGTTTTTTAGATATGGGAAAGGGGCCGGGTAAATTTATCGCCGCATGCGCCTACCCACAGCCTGACGGCAATCTATTTATGCCGGCAGGTTACTGGGATAACGGAGTATCCCCGCTGGATACAGGGAGAATAACCGAATCAATCAAATATTCGTTTTTTGATTCTGTAAACCAGGTTTCCACTCCCGATAAAGACGTCTCTGAGCCGAAAATGGACAAACCGGACGCCTATAGCTGGGCCAAGGCGCCTCGTTATAACGGGAAAGTTATCGAAGTCGGCGCTATAGGCAGACAGCTTATAAGCGGAGACGCCCTTATAACGGAGTTGTTTTCAAAGCATGGCTCGACCGTCTTCACAAGGGTGTTTGCGCGACTGCATGAGGCGGTCAAACTTCTGGATGCGATGGATAAATGGGCGGATGAATTAAGTTTGAATGAGAATTATTACGCGAAAAACACCATTAAAGAGAATGCGGAAGGCATAGGCCTTACGGAGGCGGCCAGGGGGACGCTGGGACACTGGATAAGCGTTGAAAACAAAAGAATAACGAACTATCAGGTGATAACTCCTACCGGATGGAACGCCTCTCCGCAGGATGAGAGGGAAACTCCAGGCGCCCTGGAAAAATCCCTGATAGGTTTGCCGATAGAAGATGAGAGCAATCCGGCTGAGATTGACCATGTGATACGCTCTTATGACCCCTGCCTTGTCTGCACCGTGCATTGAAAATATCAATAAGCGGATAGGGAAATGGGAAAAATAAACTGCTGGGAGTTCAAAAAATGCGGCAGGGAGCCGGGAGGGGCAGAGTCAGTCGAGCTTGGAGTGTGTCCTGCGGCGCTTGACACGTCGTTTAACGGGTTAAATGGAGGAGAAAACGCTGGCAGGATATGTTGGGCCGTAGCCGGCACTTTGTGCGGCGGAAAAGTTCAGGGAACCTTCGCCGAAAAACAGATTTCTTGCATGGTTTGCGATTTTTTAAAAACGGTTAAGGAAGAAGAAAGCCCTGCCGAGTTCAAAATGTTACCGCGCGGGCAGGTCTATATACCCCCCACATATGAAGACCTTTTGAACAAAGTCGTGGAGATGGAAGTTCAAGAAAAGGTGTTCCACTCCATCATACAGCAAGTGGAAAGCGCCTATGCCCAGCTTGCATCCGTTCAGGCGGAAATTGAAAACAAAAATATTCAACTGGAGCGTGAGGTCGCCACGCGTAAGCGCGTAGAGGCCGAATTGCAGAAGGCAAAAGAGACTGCGGATGAAGCCAACCGCGCAAAAAGCGATTTTCTGGCAAACATGAGCCATGAAATCCGCACACCGATGAACGCTATCATCGGAATGTCGCACCTGACGTTGCAGACCGATCTGAACGCCAAGCAACGCAACTACATCGAGAAAGTGGATTACGCCGCCAGGAACCTGCTGGGCATCATCAACGACATACTTGATTCCTCCAAGATTGAAGCGGGCAAAATGAGCCTTGAGAGCGCCGACTTCTATTTGGAAGACGTCATGGACCACCTGGCCGATATTTCCGTCATCAAGGCGCAGGATAAGGGGCTGGAGGTGTTGTTCGATGTGGGCACCGATGTGCCGACATCGTTGATTGGCGATCCGCTCCGGCTGGGGCAGGTGTTGATTAATCTGGTCAACAACGCGATCAAGTTCACCGAGAAAGGCGAGATTACTATTGGCGTCCACAAGGTCTCCGACGAACCGGATACTGTGCGTTTGCGCTTCGACATTATAGATACCGGCATCGGCCTCACCAAAGAGCAACGCAACAGGCTGTTCAGCGCCTTTTCCCAGGCGGACGCTTCGACCACCCGCAAATACGGCGGCACCGGCCTGGGGCTGACTATCAGCAAGCGCCTGGTGGGAATGATGGGCGGCGACATCAGCGTGGAGAGCGAACCGGGGAAGGGTAGCACATTCCACTTCACCGCCACATTCGGTTTGCAACCCATGCAACGCCACCTCTTTACCACTGTCGAGGAGGCGTTGGGACTGCGCATTATGGTTGTGGACGATAACACCAGCGCGCGCGAAATCATGCTGTCTATGCTTCTGTCGCTAAAGTTCGACGCGACCGCCGTCAGTAGCGGGGCGGAAGCTATCGGCGAATTGGAGCAGGCCCAGGTCGAAGGCAAACCTTATGGTTTGGCGCTGATGGACTGGATGATGCCGGGCATGGATGGCATTGAAACCATCAAACGCATCCGCGCCGACGTCAAGCTACAGCATACGCCGGCGTTCATCATGGTGACGGCTTACAAACGGGATGAATTGATGCAGAGGGCGCATGACGTCCAAATCGAGGGTCTGCTTGTCAAACCGGTGAGCCCATCCACTTTGGTTGACAGCATACTCAACGCCTTTGGCAAGGAGGTTGTGCAACGTCCGCGCAAAGCGGAGAGGAGGGAAGACTTCATCGCCGCCGAAAAAGCCCTGCGCGGCGCGTATCTGCTATTGGTGGAAGACAACGCTGTCAATCAGGAACTGGCGCTGGAAATCCTCGTGGCCGCGGACATCCGGGTTGATGTCGCCAATAATGGACTTGAGGCTGTGGAGAAGGTGGCTCAGGCCGATTATGACGGTGTGCTGATGGATTGCCAGATGCCGGTGATGGACGGCTTCGCCGCCACCCGCAAGATCCGTAGCGATAAACGTTTCGCCCACCTTCCGATTCTGGCCATGACGGCCAACGCTATGGCGGGCGACAGAGAGAAGTGTATCGAATGCGGCATGAATGACCATATCCCAAAACCGATTGACGTCGGCCAGCTCTTCGTCACGCTGGGACGCTGGATTAAACCCAAAGCGCCCGCAGTTGAATCGAACATTGCGAAGGCGCCTAAAGACGGTGATGCGCCATATATACCCGGCCTGGAAATAGACAAGGCGCTTCAACGAGTCGGCGGTAGCGTAAAGCTGTTATGCAAGCTGATCAACCGTTTCACCGAAACCCAGGCGAACGTCATGACGCGCATTAAGACAGCCATCGAGAACAACGACGCCGAAACCGCCACCCGCGAAGCCCATACAGTGAAGGGACTGGCGGGCAATATTGGAGCCGTCAAAATGGCTGAGTGCGCCGTCGTGGTCGAGAGCATGTTGATTCGTGGCGAGGCCGACGCCTTGCCTCCGGCGTTGGATGCGATGGAGCAGGAGCTGATTATCCTGCTGGAGCGGATAGGCGATGCGATGGGAAGCCCCCAGGCCACGGAAGACGCGCCGGTAACTGGCAAGCATGTGGACATGACGGTCTTGGTCTACGAGTTGAGGCAACTTTCGGCTCTGCTGGCGGATGACGATTACAAAGCCGGCAAGCTGGTGGACGGCATTGCGGCCAGCCTCGAAGCGGTGGGCCAGGGCTCCTTGGCCAAACAGCTCAAAAAACTCATCACCAAATACGATTTTGAAGGGGCGATGGATAAGCTCAATGAAACAGCGCTGGCTTTAGGGGTCATTCTCTGATGCGCTTCGTTTTTCGCGCCTCATGCAATGGTTCACCGCAGAGACGCAGAGGCGCCGAGTATGGAAATTAATCAAATAACAAAAAAGGTAATTGGCGTGGCAATTGAGATACATAAAATACTTGGGCCGGGCCTTTTAGAATCCGCCTATGAGGAGTGTTTGTGTTATGAATTGTCAACCGCAAGAATAAGTTTTAGGAGACAGGTTGATTTGCCAGTAAGCTATAAAGAGGTCAAGTTAGATTGTGGCTATCGCATTGATCTTCTTGTTGAAGAAGAGGTCATTATAGAACTAAAGGCAGTAGAGAAGCTTTTGCCAATTCATGAGGCTCAACTTCTCACCTATCTGAAGATGACGGATAAAAGGCTTGGCTTATTAATCAATTTTAATGTTCCTGCCCTAAGAGATGGAATCAAGCGTATTGCAAATAGGCTCTAAGTTTTCTCTGCGCCTTTGCGTCTCTGCGGTGAACTATTACAATTTCATGAAAAACAGGAAGAACAAATGAACGAACCGCAAACCAGACAAACGATTCTGGTCGTGGACGACACGCCAGAAAATATAGACCTGCTCACCGAGGTGCTCGACCCCTATTACAATATCAGGATAGCGATCAATGGAGAGAAGGCGCTGAAGATAGCCTTTTCCAAGACGCCTCCCGATCTTATCCTGCTCGATATTATGATGCCGGGCATGAGCGGATACGACGTATGCAAAATCCTTAAAGAGAACCCAGGCTCTCACGGTATCCCGGTGATTTTTGTCACCGCCATGAGCGAGGTGACAGACGAGAAGAAAGGGCTGGAAATAGGCGCGGTGGACTACATCACCAAGCCGATCCATCCTGCGATCGTGCTGGCAAGGGTTAAAACCCATCTTGCGCTTTACGATCAGACGCGCCACCTGGAGAGCATGGTTGAACAGCGCACCGCCGAGCTGGAAAAAGCCCGGCGGCATATTATTTGCCGTCTTGGGCGAGCATCCGAATTCAAGGACAACGAAACCGGCAATCATGTGCTCCGCATGAGTCATTATTCCCGCCTGATCGCTCAAGCCTTCGGATTGGGTGAAGAATCGGTTGATATACTGTTTAACGCCGCGCCAATGCACGATGTCGGCAAGATAGGCATACCCGACAACATAATGCTCAAGCCCGGCAAGCTCGACGAAACCGAATGGGTGGTAATGCGCATGCACCCTGCGATGGGCGCGGAAATTATCGGGGAGCATCCGGGTATTTTGCTCCAGACAGCGCGCATCGTCTCGCTAACTCACCACGAAAAATGGGACGGCAGTGGTTACCCCAAAAAGATAAAGGGCGAGGACATCCCGCTGTCTGGCCGGATTGTGGCCATCGCCGACGTTTTCGACGCCCTGACATCAGACCGTCCTTATAAAAAGGCATGGTCTATCGAGGACGCTGTGCGTGAAATAAGCAAAAGCGCAGGTACGCATTTTGACCCTAGGCTGATCGAACATTTCAATGCGACGTTGCCTGAAATTGTGAAAATAATGGAGCAGTTCGCTGATAAACACGGAGCGATGAATGACCTGGATTTTATCAAAAGCTCCGGGTGAACAGAGTCCTGGACTGCGCCCCGTTCGCTGGAAGCTCACCTGTCATTCTGAACCCTTCGCAGACTCAGGGTAACTCTGCGAAGAATCTATTGATTGTCATTCTGAGCAACGCGAA
>JADGAO010000221.1 GCA_015231995.1 Nitrospinota bacterium
ACATTGCTGTGCATGAATACCGGAAACTTGATATCGAGATTGTTGAAACGATAATTCAAACGGGGTTTGACGATTTGATCAGGTTTACCGATTGCCTGATGGAATACCTGAAAAATACTCCCGCATCCTGAATAAGCGCCTGGTTGCCCGTGGAAAATGTTCCCCGCCCTTGACACAATTTACTCTTCCGGTTATTTTCACTCCTTACCTTTTTTGAAAAATAATGAGTGGCATAGCTTTTCTTTTTCCCGGTCAGGGTTCGCAGTTCGTTGGAATGGGCGCATCGTTCGTCGAATCCAGCCCGTCCGCCAAAGCGCGGGTGGAAGAGGCCAACGACGCGCTTGGGTTCGATATCTGGAAACTTATAACCGAAGGGCCGGAGCAGGAATTGGCCCTCACCGCCAACACGCAACCGGCGATTCTGCTTGTTTCGGCGCTGGCGTATGAGGCGCTGATAGCCGCTAAACCTGTCGCGCCCACAGCCGTGGCGGGTCACAGCCTTGGGGAGTTTTCCGCCTGCTGGTCGGCGGGGGTGTTTTCTTTCCGCGATGCCATACGGATCGTCAGGAAAAGAGGCGAGCTGATGCAATCCGCCGTTCCGCAGGGCGAAGGCGCGATGGCCGCCGTTATCGGGCTTACCCCGGAGGAAGTGGCCTCTGCGTGCGCGGAAGCGGGCGGCGCCGTGGCCCCGGCCAATTTCAATAGCCCCGAACAGACCGTCATCGCAGGCGCGACCGCCGACGTGGATAAAGCGATGGAGGTTTTGAAAAGCAGAGGCGCGAAAAAAATTGTAAAACTGCAAGTCTCCGCGCCGTTTCACACCAATTTGATGAAACCGGCTCAAGACGGCCTTGCCGGGTTCATGGAAATGATAGAATTCAACGACCCGAAGTTTCCGATAGTCCGCAACGTGGACGCTGGCGTCTCAAGGACTGCGGCGGAGGTCAAAGACGGCCTGCTACGGCAGGTGACTGGTTGCGTGCGGTGGGTGGACTCCATGCGCCTCCTGCCCACGATGGGCGTTAGCAAGGCTGTGGAGTTGGGGCCGGGTAAGGTGCTGGCCGGGTTGATGAAGAGGATAGACAAAACCATCGAGACCGTTTCGATCGGCTCGATGGAAGAGCTTTTGAAATCCGTGGAGACCGTGTAAATGGATAAGCTCAAAGGGATGACGGCGCTGATAACCGGCGCAACCCGCGGGATAGGACGCGGCATAATGGAGGCGTTCGCCCGTGAAGGGGCGGAGCTTTTTCTGGTGGCGCGCGGGGCGGCCCTTGAAGACGCCGTTAAACATTGCAGAGACCTTGGGTTAAAGGCCGACGGGCTGGCTGGCGACGTGGGCGATCCTGCGTTTGCAAAGACAGCGGTTGACAAGTGCGTGGAGGTTTTCGGCAAGCTCGACATTCTGGTGAACAACGCCGGGATTACTCGCGACTCGCTTCTTGTGCGGATGAAAGAGGCGGATTTCGACGAGGTTATCCGGGTCAATCTCAAGGGCGCGTACAGCTTCATGCAGTCTGCGGCTATTGTGATGATGAAAAAGCGATACGGGCGTATAATCAACGTCACCTCCGTCGTCGGCCAGACCGGCAACGCGGGGCAGGCGAATTACGCCGCGTCGAAGGCCGGGGTGGTGGGCATGACCATGACGGCGGCGCGGGAGCTGGCCAGCCGGAACGTGACGGTGAACGCGATAGCCCCCGGGTTCATAACCACGGACATGACCGGAGGCCTGCAGGACAAAGTGAAAGAAAAGCTTCTGGAATCCATACCCATGGGCAGGTTCGGCTCTGTGGAAGACGTGGCTGGAGCGGCTGTGTACCTGGCTTCCGGCGACGCGGGATATGTGACAGGGCAGGTTATTTCGGTGAACGGGGGTATGGCGATGGGGGTCTGATTTCCCCCAAATGCCGCATGCCGCTCATTTTGAGTTTGGTTTTTGAGCGGTTTCAATTAGAATTAAACGCAATCGTTTTTCAGGAGAGAGATACCTATGTCGTCAGTAGCGGAAAAAGTAGCTTCAATTATAGCCGAACAGCTCGAAGTGGAGCCGGCGAAGGTTACGCCGAACGCCAGGTTCGACACCGACCTTAACGCCGACTCGCTGGATGTGGTCGAGCTTGTTATGGCTTTCGAAGAGGCTTTCGATATCGAAATCCCGGATGAAGAGGCCGAGAAGATACAGACCGTCCAGCAGGCCATTGACCATATAACCAAAACCCAGGAAAACAAAGCGAAGGCATAAGGCCCCGCTGGTTTGTGGGTGGACATGTTCGGGGTTTTGCTCTGAGCCTTCTTATTAGTTTTTGGAGATAACCGGCGGTGAAAAATGTCGTAGTCACCGGGCTGGGCATGGTTACGCCCTTGGGGATAGGGGTCGAGGAGACTTGGGCGAACGCCATCCTGGGCCGCTCCGGCATTGGGATGATAACCAGGTTCGACGCTACGGACTATCCGGCCCGCATTGCCGGCGAGGTGAAAGGGTTCGACCCTCTCAACTACATGGACGGCAAAGAGGCCAAGAAGATGGATACTTTTATCCATTACGCCATCGCCGCCGCAGGGTATGCGCTTGCCGACGCGGGCATAGATACCGCCACGCTTTCCACTCACGAAAAAGAGAGGGCGGGCGTTGTGATAGGCGCCGGTATCGGCGGCCTGCCGGAGATAGAGTCCACCGCCAAAACGCTTTTCGAACGCGGCCCTAAACGGATATCCCCGTTTTTTATCCCGTCGGTTCTTGCGAATATGGGAGCCGGACAGGTATCCATACGTTTCGGGCTTATGGGGCCTAACGCCTGTCCCGTCACGGCCTGCACAACGGGCGCATCCGCCATTGGCGACGCGGCGAGAATAATAGAAAGAGGCGACGCCGACTTCATAGTGGCCGGCGGCGCAGAGGCGGCGATAACCGGTCTTGCGGTAGCCGGGTTTGCGTCTGCCAGGGCGCTTTCGCGCCGCAACGACGAACCGCTCCGCGCCAGCAGGCCGTTCGACCGCGACAGGGACGGGTTTGTCATGGGCGAAGGCGCGGGCGTTATCGTGCTGGAGCGGCGCGACAGGGCGCAGGCGCGTGGCGCAAGGATATATGCGGAACTCGTCGGTTACGGCATGAGCGCGGACGCGCATCACATGACATCCCCTTCACCGGACGGCGACGGAGCTCTTCGGTGCATGAACAGGGCGATTATGGACGCTGGCGTCGTCCCGGAAAGCGTGGATTACATAAACGCCCACGCCACATCCACGATGGCCGACGCTATTGAAACCATTGCCATAAAAAGGGCTTTCGGCCAGCACGCTCACAACCTGGCCGTCTCCTCCACCAAATCCATGACCGGCCATCTGCTTGGCGCGGCCGGGGGGATAGAGGCGATTTTCGCCATCAAAGCCATCGAGACGGGCGTGATACCACCCACCATCAACCTGGACAATCCCGATCCAGAATGCGATCTCTTCTACACTCCAAACGTGGCTGTGAAAAGGAAAGTTGACTGTGCGCTATCGAACTCGTTCGGCTTTGGCGGGGTTAACGGCTCTCTTATTTTCAGCCGATTCACGGGCTAACCTTTTGGCGTCGAAACGCTTGGGTCGTCTGGATTTATGGTGATCAACGGCGTGGCGTTGGATGAAAAAAGACAGGCCGAGTTGGAGGAAATATGTTCCCGGCTCGGATATTTTTTCAGGGACATGGTTCTTCTCAACAAGGCGCTCACCCACAGGTCTTACGCGAATGAAAATCCGGCCAGAGGCGTAAAAGATAACGAGCGTCTGGAGTTCCTGGGCGATTCCGTTCTCGACCTTGCCGTGTCTCGCTATCTTTTCTTTCAGGGGTTGGAATTCAACGAAGGCGACCTCTCTCGCATCCGCTCGCAGGTGGTCAACGAGCAGTCGCTTGCAAAACTGGGCCGTGAGATAAACCTTGGCTCCTACCTCCTGCTTGGCAAAGGGGAAGAAGCCACTGGCGGGCGCGATAAAAACTCGCTACTGGCAAACGCTTTCGAGGCCCTTCTAGCGGCGATATTTATAGACTCATCGTTCGACATTCTTTATGAAGTTACGATCCGGTTGATGAAACCGGCGTTGGACGAGGCCGCCCTCGCGAAGACCGAGGCCGATTACAAAGGGCTTCTACAGAGGCGTTTGAAAAGCATGGGGGCCGGTTCCCTGCAATATCGCCTGATAGAAGAGACCGGGCGCGACCATGAAAAATCATTCCGCACCCAGGTCTGGATCGGCGATAAACCGGCTGGGTCGGGCGGCGGCAGAACAAAAAAAGAGGCGGAGCAGGCGGCGGCCAAAATGACTTGCCAGATACTCGACGAACAGCTTATCGAATCTGGAATGCCGCCCGAAGAGGCCGCGACGAATCCCTGATGGCCCTGCGGGTATCGGAGATATTCCTTTCCATACAGGGTGAATCCACCCACGCCGGCAGGCTTTGCGTTTTCGTCCGGCTTGCCGGATGCAACCTCTCATGCGTTTATTGCGACACGGAATACGCCGCCAAAGGCGCAGGTTCGCCATTGAGCGTCTCCCAGATTATGGCGAAGGTGGAGCTTTTCGGCGTCAAACTCGTAGAACTCACCGGCGGAGAGCCGTTGTCTCAACCCGCCAGCGCAGAGTTGATCGCGGCGTTCGCCGATAACGGGTTTGAAGTGTTGGTGGAGACGAACGGCACGGTGGATATCGGCCATTTCGACCGCCGGGCAAAATATATCGTGGATATAAAAACGCCCGGTTCCGGCCAGGGCGGCTCGTTTCTTGTCGCCAACTACGAAAAACTCAAAAGCTCCGACGAGGTGAAATTCGTCATCACGTCGAGGATGGATTTCGACTGGGCCGTGGATATCGTCCGTGAACGGGGCCTTGCGCAGAAGCTGACGGTTTTATTTTCGCCTGCGGATGGATTCGTGACGTTGAAGGAACTGGCGGGCTGGATAATAGAAGACAAAACTCCCGCCCGCATGAACATCCAAATGCACAAGGTCATATGGGGTCAGGGGGCAAGAGGGGTTTAGCCCGTTGTAGGGGCGGTTCGCGAACCGCCCTTCTCAAGGAGAGCGACCCACCGGGTCGCCCCTACTGCGGATCGTCTATCGAAACCGATGATTTTATTTTCCCGTCTCAACGATTGAACAC
>JADGAO010000222.1 GCA_015231995.1 Nitrospinota bacterium
TCAAAACCTTTCCAGATTGCCGTTTCGCGCTTGTGGGGAAAGGGCTGGATACGGGAAACCGGAAATTGATGGGGCAGATCGAATCGCTGGGGCTTGCAAACGCCGTGTCGCTGATGGGCGAGAGGCCGGATGCAACCGCGCTTATGGCGGCTTTCGACGTGGGCGCATTGACTTCAAGAAGCGAAGGGTTCCCCAACGTCGTGGCGGAAATGATGGCATGCGGCATTCCATGCGTGGTCACGGATGTGGGGGATGCGGCGAAAATCGTCGGCGAGTTCGGCGCGGTTGTCGCTCGTGGAGACACGGAGGCACTTGCGCGCGAGTGGGGCAGGTTACTGGCCATGCCACGAGAGGAACGAGCCAGTCTCGGCGAAGGCGCCCGCGAACGGATCGGGACTTTATACTCCATCGAGCGCGTCGTGGGTCAATACGAGCGGCTGTATGAAAGTGTTGCGGAATGTCGAGCTACTATTTAAACAAACAAAATTATCTCCGCAGGATATTCGGACGCGATGACATCTCCATCACCGAGAGCCACTGCATTGTTGGCGGGCGGGCTTACCCCATCGTTGATGACGTGATCGTACTACTTGACGAAAACCAGTACCCTCCAGCATTGAAGGCGCGTCTTGGCGTTGCGACGCATGGGCAAACAGGTGGCCAGGCGTTCGCCGAAGATATCCAGTTTACCTTTGGCGAAGAGTGGCAAAGGTTCCCGGACATCCTCCCGGAACATCGAAAAGAATTCGAGCAATACTTCGATCTGGTGGACTTATCTTCGCTTGGCGATTCTTTGGCGTTCGACTTGGGATGCGGGATTGGCAGGTGGAGCCACTTTATAAAAAATCATTGCGGCCAGATTGCGCTGGTTGATTTTTCCGAAGCGATATTCGTCGCCCGCAAAAACCTTTCCGAATCGGACAACGCGCTCTTTTTCATGGGGGACATAAAACAGCTACCGTTCGCCCCGGATTGCGCCGATTTTATTTTCTGCCTTGGGGTTCTGCATCATTTGCCAAGCCCGGCTTTGAGCGAGATTCGCGCCCTAGCCCGCTTCGCTTCTAAGATTCTTGTTTATCTCTATTACGCGCTCGACAACCGCCCGGCCCACTACCGCATAATCTTTCAGGTGGCGACGGTTATCAGGCAGGCCGTCTGCCGGATAAGGAGCCAGGCATTCCGGCGTTTTTTCACGTGGATGGTTGCGGTGTTTGCGTACAAGCCGCTTGCGCTGTTTGGATCCGCGCTTGCGCCGCTGGGATTGCAAAGCCATGTCCCTCTTTACGATTTTTATCACGGTAAAAGCATGGAACGGATACGGCAAGACGTTTACGACAGGTTTTTCACGCGGATCGAGCAACGGTTTTCACGCGAACAGATAAGAGGGCTTGAAGACTCCTTCTCAAGCGTCACAATTTCGGAGAACATCCCATACTGGCATTTCCTCTGCCAACGGTGAATGATTAATTAATATGTGTGGAATCGCGGGGTTTTTTGACGGAAGAGGCTCCGGCGGAGCGCAGGGGTTGGAGACGACAGCCCATGCCATGGCTCAACGCCTCAAACATCGCGGCCCGGACGACGGCGGGGTGTGGGTGGACGAAACCGTCCAGATGGCGCTCGCCCACAGGCGGCTTTCCATAATTGACCTGTCGGCGGCGGGACACCAGCCGATGGTGTCGGAGTCGGGCCGTTACGTCATCGTTTATAACGGCGAGTCTTATAACTTCCCGGAAATCCGAAACGAGGTCGAAAAAGATTCCGTGGCGCGCGCCTGGCGGGGCCATTCGGATACGGAAGTGATTTTGGCGGCGATGGAGCTATGGGGAGTGGAAAAAACTCTCAAGCGGATGAACGGCATGTTCGCGTTCGCCATATGGGATCGGCAGGAGCGCGTGTTGACGCTTGCGCGTGATCGTCTTGGCGAAAAGCCCCTCTATTACGGATGGTGGGGCAAGGTATTCCTGTTCGGGTCGGAGCTGAAGGCCCTGCGGGCATATCCCGGTTATTCGCCGGAAATAGACCGTAACGCGCTGGCGTTATATCTGCGCTACAACTACGTTCCCGCTCCATATTCGATATACAAGGGGATAAAAAAACTTCCACCGGGAACATTTTTGTCGTTACGGTTCCCGTCAACGCAGGACGCCATGCAGGAGCCATCTGCATATTGGTCGGCTCTCGAAGCCTTCCAGAACGGGATGGTGAACCCGTTGCGCCTCGACGATGAATCCGCCACAGACATGCTCGACGGGCTTATGCGCGACGCGGTGAAAACGCGGATGGTTTCCGACGTGCCGCTGGGAGTGTTCCTCTCCGGCGGGGTGGACTCTTCCATCGTGGCGGCAATGATGCAGGCGCAAAGCCCCCGCGCGGTGAAAACATTCACCATCGGGTTTCACGAGGAGGGGTTTGACGAGGCGAAACACGCGATGGCTGTGGCGAAGAGTTTGGGAACCGACCATACAGAAATGTACGCCTCTCCCGAAGACGCCCGCGCGGTTATTCCCGATCTCCCGGCGATGTATTGCGAGCCTTTCGCGGATTCGTCGCAGATACCCACATTCCTCGTCTCCAAACTTGCCCGCCGCCATGTCACCGTCGCGCTCTCCGGCGATGGGGGCGACGAGCTGTTCGGCGGGTACAACCGCTATTTCTGGGGCCGTTCGATATGGAAAAAAGTCGGGCCGGTTCCGTTACCGTTGCGCCGAGCTCTTGCGATGGGGGCGTTATCAGTCTCGCCATCGTCATGGGATTTTCTTTTCGGGCTGGTAAAAGGTTTTGCGCCAAAAAAACTTCAGGAAAAACGGTTCGGGGCCAGACTGTATAAGCTGGCGAAAATAATCTCCGCCTCCAGGCCGGAGGAGATGTACAAACTGCTCGTCTCACATTTCAACGATCCGGCCAACGTGGCGATAGGCTCGACAGAGCCGCTATCGTTGCCGGCGGATGTCCAGACCGGGCTGTTCAACGGCGGACTGGCGCAGAAAATGATGCTTGCCGACACGCTTTCATATCTGCCGGACGACATACTGGTCAAGGTTGACCGGGCGAGCATGGCGGTGAGCCTGGAAGTGCGAGCGCCCATGCTGGATCACCGGCTGGTGGAATTCGCCGCGCGTCTGCCGCTTGACCAAAAGATGGCTGGAGACAGCGGCAAAATATTGCTCCGTAAAACGCTGGATCGGTACGTCCCACGGGAAATAATAGAGCGTCCCAAAATGGGATTCGGCGTCCCTATCGGAGCGTGGCTTCGAGGCCCCCTGCGCGAATGGGCCGAAACACTGCTGGACGAAGGGCTGCTTGCCCGCGAAGGTTTTTTCAATCCGGGGCCGGTGGTGAGCCGATTGCGCGAACATCTTTCCGGCGCGAGGGATTGGGAGTACGACTTGTGGGGAGTCCTCATGTTTCAGGCGTGGCTGGAGGCCGAGCGCGGATGAATATCTCGCCGACGGCCAAAAACTACCTGCTCGTTTGGGGAGCCATTTTTTTATATGCCGTAATCGCCGCCATACTTGTGCAGTTGGTCATCCTCCCATATCTCCTGCCGGGAATGCATTGGGGGCATGGGATGCTAATCGGCCTCGACAGCCCGATGTACCACAAGCTTGCGGCCGCGTTGTCCAACAAGATCGCTACGGATGGATGGGGAAGCTGGGAGCTTCGACCCGATGGGCAGGCCCCTGCCGGGATATCCGCCATCATGTACGTCCTTACCGTGCCGGAGCCTTGGACATTGATCCCGCTTTATGCGGCCGTCCACGCCACTACCGCTGTGATGGCGGTAGCGATAATCAGGCAGTTTACACAAGCATGGTTCGTTCCCTTGATTGCGGCGGCTCCGCTGGTTTTTTTTCCGTCGTCGCTGACATGGGTCACACAGCCTTACAAGGACGGGTTCACAATACTTGGCACGCTCCTCGTGGTGTACAGCGTTTCGCAGGTTCTGGTAAAAGAGGTCAAATGGAAAGAGGCCGCCGTGTTGACCCTCTATTTTTTTGTCGGATGCGTTTTTATATGGATTATGCGCCCCTATCTAACACGAGTCGTAATGTCGCCCATCATAGCCGTGTTAGGCCCCGCCATGATCGCGCTTCAGCATATCGTCTTGCAACGATCCGGCCAACCCACGGCGAACTTCAGGCAGGTCGCTATCAAGACATCTACGATCGCAGTCATGCTCGTAGCCATGTACAGTTTCCCGAATTCGGGCGGGGCGGCCAAAGTAGGGGTGAAAACGGCCACCGGCAAATGCAGTGGAGTAATAAACATACGGGAAAACTTCATCATCGCCAGTCCCAACGCAAGAAGCGGGGTTGACACAGATATCGAGTTCGAGAGTTGCGCCGACATCATCGCATACGCCCCGCGCGCGTTGATCGTCGGGTTATTCGCCCCGTTCCCGCCGGAATGGTTCAAGACAGGCACCCTCCCCTCTTACACCTACATGATCCGCGAATCGGCCATGGAGATGGTCGTCGTTTATTTCGCGCTTGCGTTTTTGCCGCTATTCGCGTGGCGAAACCGTATGCGGTTCGACATGTGGTTCATCGTCGCTTTTTCGGTCGCGATGTTGCTGATATTGACTATAGTGATACCCAACCTTGGGACTCTCTACCGCATGCGCTACGGTTATCTGCTAACGCTGGTGGCTTTGGGCGTGGCGGAGGCGGGCGCGAGGCTTAAATTCAAGACGGACAAATGATGCAAAACCGGCCTACACGCATTCTCTACTTTGTCAGCGAAGACTGGTATTTCTGGTCGCACCGATTGCCGGTGGCCAGAAAAGCCCGCGACCAGGGGTTCAAAGTGACTGTCGCCACCAGGGTCACGGCCCACGGCGACCTGATCCGCTCCGAAGGGTTCGAGCTGGCGCCAATCTCGCTTGACCGAAGCGGCATGAATCCGATAATCGAATTAAGGTCGCTCTGGCAGGTTTACAAAATCTATCGTGCCGTCAAGCCGGATATAGTCCACCATGTGGCCCTTAAACCGGCGCTGTATGGCTCATGGGCGGCGGCCCTGACGGGCGTCCCGGCGATACTGAACGCCTATGCCGGGTTGGGACACCTCTTTACGACCGCATCTAGCCGGTTGGCGCTTGCGCGGCTGATATTCACGTTCGGCA
>JADGAO010000223.1 GCA_015231995.1 Nitrospinota bacterium
CGGAGCAGATACAGATGGAGTCCGCCCGCGCCCGCGAGAAACTTCGCGACGAGGCCATGGTAGAGGCGCTCCGGCTGGCGGAAGAGTTGCTGAAGAAAAGTGTCGGGCCGGAAGATCAAAAACGGCTTGTTGACGGTTTCCTAAACGAGTTGTCGAGGAAAAATTGAAAGAGATACCTGTCGCCCGCCGATACGCGCGGGCCTTGCTGGGCGCGGTCAAAGAGCCGTCCAGGCTGGACGCTGTAGCCGCAAGCCTGAAAGACCTTGCGCGCCTTTTCGACGAAAGCCGGGAACTGCGCATCGCACTGGAGAACCCGGCAGTCCCTGCGACCGCCAAGAAAGCCGTGCTGGCCGCGGTTGTGGCGAAAATGGGGATGAGCGAGTCCGCCTCTTCGATGACCCGGCTGGTTCTGGAGAACGGGCGGATAGGCCTGTTGTCCACCATCGCCGAAGAGTTCGAAGACATGTGCAACACCGCGCTTGGCAGGGTGAAGGTTTCGGTTACATCCGCGCGCGCCCTGTCGGCGGACGAAGACAAGTCTTTGAAAGAGTCTCTCAAGAAATTCACCGGCAAGACAGCTGTCATGACTGTAAATGAAGACCCGTCGCTCATCGGCGGGGTTGTAGTGCGTATTGGCGGCGCGGTTTATGACGGTAGCGTTAAAAACCAGCTAAAGGCCCTCCGGGTGAGCCTCGGCTGAAAATACTCAAAAAGGACGGTAGCGGAAAATGAGCATTAAAGCGGAAGAAATCAGCTCGATAATACGTCAGAAGATCGAAGGCTTCGAGAAAAAGCTTGAGCTAAAAGAAGTCGGCACGGTCATCTCCGTCGGCGACGGTATCGCGAGGCTCTACGGCCTCGAGAACGCCATGGCCGGCGAGATGCTCGAATTCCCGAACAACATTTATGGCATGGCGTTGAACCTTGAAGAAGACAACGTCGGTTCGGTTCTCTTCGGCTCCGACATGGAGATTAAAGAGGGGGACGAGGTTCGCAGGACCGGCAGGGTGTTCGAAGTGCCCGTCGGCAAGGAACTGGTCGGCAGGGTGGTCAACCCCATCGGCCAGCCGCTGGATGGCAAAGGCCCGATAAACGCCACCAAGTTCGGCCCGATCGAGAGAATAGCCCCCGGCGTTATTGACCGCAAATCCGTTCATGAGCCTTTGCAGACCGGTATCAAGGCCATAGACGGCATGATCCCGATTGGCCGCGGCCAGCGCGAACTTATCATTGGCGACCGGCAGACCGGCAAAACCGCCATCGCGATAGACACGATAATCAACCAGAAAGGCCTTGGCGTTTATTGCATATACGTCGCCATCGGCCAGAAACGCTCCAACGTGGCGCAGGTCGCAAAAGCCCTCGAAGAGCGCGGCGCGATGGAGTACACGACCATCGTCGCCGCCACGGCCTCCGACCCGGCCCCGATGCAGTACATCGCGCCCTACGCCGGATGCGCCATCGGCGAGTGGTTCCGCGACAACGGGCAACATGCGCTCATCATTTACGACGATTTGTCCAAACAGGCGGCGGCATACCGCCAGCTTTCGCTCCTGCTCCGCAGGCCGCCGGGACGCGAGGCGTACCCCGGCGACGTGTTCTACTGCCACAGCCGCTTGCTTGAGAGGGCGGCAAAGGTCAGCGATGAGCTTGGCGCAGGTTCGCTTACGGCCCTTCCGATAATCGAGACGCAGGCTGGCGACGTTTCCGCGTACATCCCGACGAACGTGATATCCATCACCGACGGGCAGATATATCTTGAGCCTGACCTTTTCTATGCGGGCGTGCGTCCGGCGGTCAACGTCGGCATATCCGTCTCCCGCGTCGGCGGCGCGGCTCAGATAAAGGCGATGAAACAGGTCGCTGGGCGGTTGCGCCTCGACCTGGCCCAGTACCGCGAGTTGGCCGCGTTCGCCGCGTTCGGCTCCGACCTCGACGAGAACACGCAGAAACAGCTCAACCGCGGCGCGCGGATGGTGGAGATACTCAAGCAGGGCCAGTACCGGCCGCTCTCCGTCGAGAAGCAGGTGATAATCCTCTACTGCGGCGTCAACGGCCATCTGGACGATTTGCCGATCCCGTCGCTGGCGCGGTTCGAGGAGGAGTTCCTCACGTTCATGGACTCCAAGCACAGCGACGTTGTCCAGGGGATTGTCAAAGAGAAGCAGATCACCAAAGAGATCGAAGAAAAACTCAAGGGAGCCGTCGCCGAGTTCAAGGCGCGGTTCGAGAAATAACGGTAGTCGGAAGAAAGCGGTCAGATGCCGAATCTAAAAGACATTAAGCGGCGCATCGGCTCGGTTAAAAACACCCAGCAGATCACCAAAGCCATGAAACTTGTGGCCGCGGCCAAACTCCGCAGGGCGCAGGAGTCGGTCATGGCTTCGCGCCCCTACTCGGAAAAAGTGGCGGAGGTGATGGAGAGCGTGGCCATGCGGTCGCGCGAAGACTCCCACCCACTGCTTCGCCGCAAAGAGCCGGAGAACATACTCATCATCGTCATGTCCGGCGACAAGGGGCTTTGCGGGCCGTTCAACACGAACGTCCTCAAGGCCGCTTCCAAGATTATCGCCGATAATCCCGGGAAGGGCGTATCGCTGATAATCACCGGCAGGAAGGGCGTGGATTTCTTCCGAAGGCGGAAGATAAACATCCAGAAGATCATCCTCGATTACGGCAAAAAGCTCGGCTACAACCTGGCCGGGGAGATAGCCGCTATTGCGACGGAGGAGTTCTCGTCGGGCCGTGTGGACAGGGTTTACATGGTCTACAACAAGTTCCGCAACGTGGTCGTGCAGATACCGACCACCGTTTCGTTATTGCCGGTGACCATCGCCAAACGCGACGAGCACGCCTCCCCCGCCGTGGATTACGAGTACGAGCCTTCGGAAGGCGAGATACTCAACGAGGTGTTGACCCGGTACATCGAGAGCCAGATATACCAGTCCCTGCTCGAATCGGCCGCGTCGGAAAACGGCGCGCGGATGACCGCTATGGACGCGGCCACCAAAGCCGCCAAAGAGATGATCGAGGGCCTCACGCTCGTTTACAACAGGGCGCGTCAGGCGGCCATCACCAAGGAGATAATCGAGGTGGTGACCGGAGCCGACGCAATTAAATAACAATAGATATAAGACAACTTCGAATCGTATAAAGGAGCGACCTCAATATGGCTACACAGTCGGCGACAGCCGGAAGGATACGGCAGATAATCGGGCCGGTGCTCGACGTGGAATTTCCTCCGGGAGCCTTGCCGAAGATATATAACGCCATTCACATCACGCGTGAGGACGGTTCGGTCATCGTCGCCGAAGTGGCCCAGCACCTGGGCGAGAACGCCGTGCGCGCGGTCGCGATGGAATCCACCGACGGCGTCGTGCGCGGCATGTTGGTCACCGACACCGGAGACGCGATAACCACGCCGGTCGGCAAGGAAGTGTTGGGGCGCATCCTCAACGTCATCGGCCAGCCGGTGGACAAGGCCGGCCCTATTAACGCAAAAGTGCATTGGTCCATTCACCGCGACGCTCCGGCCCTTGTGGATCAATCTACGCAGGCCGAGCCGCTTGAAACTGGAATCAAGGTTATTGACTTGCTGGAGCCATACCTCAAGGGCGGCAAGACCGGCCTGTTCGGCGGCGCGGGCGTCGGCAAGACGGTTCTCATTCAGGAACTGGTGCGTAACATCGCGCAGGAGCACAGCGGCCTTTCCGTTTTCGCCGGAGTCGGCGAGCGGACGCGCGAAGGTAACGACCTTTATCACGAAATGAAAGAGTCCGGCGTTTTGGATAAGATGGCCCTGATTTACGGCCAGATGACCGAGCCGCCCGGAGCGCGTCTGCGCGTGGCGCTCACCGGCCTTACCGTGGCGGAATATTTCCGCGACGTGCAGGGACTGGACGTTCTGCTGTTCGTTGACAACATATTCCGCTTCTCGCAGGCTGGTTCGGAAGTGTCGGCTCTGCTGGGCCGTATGCCTTCGGCGGTCGGTTATCAGCCGACGCTCGCCACGGAAATGGGCAACCTGCAGGAACGCATCACCTCGACCAAAAAAGGCTCCATCACTTCCGTTCAGGCTGTGTACGTGCCTGCCGACGACTTGACCGATCCGGCCCCGGCCACTACGTTCGCCCATCTGGACGCGACGACGGTTCTTTCGCGCAGGATTTCGGAGCTTGGCATCTACCCGGCGGTGGATCCGCTCGACTCCACGTCGCGCATTCTCGATCCGCTCATCATCGGGTCGGAACACTATCTGGTGGCTCGCGGCACGCAGAAAATATTGCAGAGGTACAAAGAGCTTCAGGACATCATCGCGATATTGGGTATGGAAGAGCTTTCGGAAGACGACAAGCTCGTGGTCGGACGCGCCCGCAAGGTGCAGAGGTTCCTGTCCCAGCCCTTCTTCGTGGCGGAGACGTTCACCGGTTCGCCGGGCAGATACGTCAAACTCAAAGACACCATCGCTGGCTTCAAAAAGCTCATCGAAGGCGAGTGCGACGAGATTTCCGAACAGTCGTTCTACATGGCAGGCGGCATTGACGAAGTGTTCGAACGCCACGAAAAGATGAAGAAAGGCTCGTAGTATCCAATGGCTCACAACGACGCGGCTACCGGCCTGACGCTACAGATCGTCACGCCAAAGGGGATGGTGGAAGACACGACTGTTTCCATGGTGACCATTCCGGGGGTCGAGGGCGACTTCGGCGTTTTGCCGGGCCACGCGCCGTTCATCTCCGTTTTGAAACCGGGCGGCATATACTTCGACGAAGGCGGTATGCCCCGTGTTTATGTCGTCTCCGCCGGATTCGCAGAAGTCAGCGCTGACAAGGTTCTTGTAGTGGCGCGCACATGCGAGAAGGCTGGGGATATCGATCTGGCGCGGGCGCAGAAGGCTCAGACAACGTTGGAGGCCAGCCTCTCCACGATGTCGCCGGAAGACGAGAACAGGCAAAAGCAGGAAGCCAAGCTCTCCCGGGCCATCGCCCGTATCAGCGCCTCCAAAGGCGAGACACCGTATTCGTAGCGTGCTTGTTGCCAAACAAAAAAGCGGCCTCAATAAATGCTGTTCGAGGTGTTCTTCACCTCGAACTTCTTGTCTTTTTGATG
>JADGAO010000224.1 GCA_015231995.1 Nitrospinota bacterium
GAACCACTATTTTCCAACCTTCACCGCATAAACCTATGCGCCACAATTGAACATCTAGCTCCACCATGGAACAGCCATGCTCCATAAAAGAGCATAAAAATTAAGCAGATTTTATTCCTGCGTCCCGCCTTCGTAATTTATCCCATCAATAATAGATTTACCGCATCAAGTTTATCCACTCCGCCAGTTGCGCAAATTCGTTCCTGATGAACATTGTGGCGCGGGTGTTGCATCCAAAGACAATGTTTTACTTTCACACGCCTGGATATCATGTCCCGGCAAGTTTAATTATCAAGGATTCAAATGATAGCGTTTCGATTTGCCTATTTGTCGTTTGCGTTTTTGCTTGTCTTCACGTCGGCTCTTCCATGCGGTTATTCCGCCGCAGAGTCATCGATTGTAGACGAGATAGCAGAGGAACAACTTCCCGCAAGCGATGACAACCTGACTCCGTCCAAGGATCATCCCGGCCTGTTCGTAAACGGTCAAGGTGAGCTTGTGGATGATCTAGGCACCATCATCAGGCTTTCTGAAAACAAGAACATCTGCATCAAGTGCCATTACGGCAAACACGAGAAGATCGTTGTGGCGTGGGATAAGAGCAAGCACTCCCGCAAAAAAGTTCTTTGCATAAAGTGTCACGGCGGCAATTCGGAGGGTTCAACGCTCAAGGAAGCCAAAGACGAGACGAAGACGAATTTTAAACATATAAAAGAGTCAATGCTCAAGGCCACGGGCGACGTTGTCAAAGAACTCGCTTTCGATTATTGCGGCCAGTGCCACGGGGACAAGTACAGGGATTGGGAGGCGGGGATTCACGGGAAGAGAACCGGTTTCTGGAACGGAGAGAAGGAGTATTGGGTGTGCATACGGTGCCATGACCCGCACAACCCGAAATTCAAGAAGCGCGTGCCAAAACCACGTCCGCTCAAACCGGATGAGATCGTCTTCAAGAAACCGCAAAACGTGGTCGTCAAAAACATTAAATCCGGCAAATGAACAATGGATGACAAGGAAGACATAACTAGACGGGGCTTCATAAAAGGGGCTGTGGCTGGAGCCGCAAGCCTTGCCGCCACGAACTGTTCGGGCGGCGGCGGGCTTGGAAGTTTGGAGGCTTTCTTCCAAAGCCACTTCAAGGAAATGGACAAGGAGGAGTTACAACGAACCCTCAAACGTCTTGAGCGCGAATACTCCGAGAAATACGGAAAGGATTTCGTGGTCAAGGCTGACAAGCCTATTGAGGGAACCTTGTTTGGCTACGGGCTGGACATTTCCCGTTGCATCGGATGCAGAAGATGCGTATACGCTTGCGTGGAAGAGAACAATCAGTCGCGTGACCCGCAGATTCATTGGATAACAGTTTTACGCTTCAAAAAAGGCGAGAAGTGGCTGGAGCTTGAGGAGGCCGACAAATACTATGAGGCGGAGAAGGTTCCAGAAGATGGATATTTTTACGTTCCTGTTTCGTGCCAGCAGTGCGAGAAGGCTCCTTGCACAAAGGTTTGTCCCGTGCAAGCGACCTGGAAAGAACCTGACGGGATAATCGTCATAGACTACAACTGGTGCATTGGTTGTCGATACTGCATGGCGGCCTGCCCTTATGGGGCAAGGCATTTCAACCTTACGGACCCAGGAGTTCCCGCTGAGGAAACTAACCCCAACACGCACTATCTTGGCAACAGGCCGCGTCCGAGGGGCGTGGTGGAAAAGTGCACATTTTGCATTCAACGCACCAGGAACGGGCGCTACCCCGCGTGCGCGGAGGTGTGTCCCGCTGGAGCCAGAAAATTCGGCAATCTGCTCGACCCGAACAGCGAAATACGCTATCTGATAGAGAAAAAGCGGGTGTTCAGGCTAAAAGAAGACCTCAACACCCTGCCGAAATTCTTCTATTTCATCTCGCTATAAGTGTTGATGCGGCGTAAGGGAGATCGGCCTTGAAACAAAAGATAAGACATTTCAGGATAGCGGCGGCGGAAGTCGTCAAAGGCGGAAAATTGTATTACGCATGGGTGTCGTTCCTGCTACTCATGATAGCAGTGGGGATATACGCATACACTGTTCAGGCGCGCAACGGGTTCATCGTAACGGGGATACGCGATCAAGTTTCGTGGGGCTTTTACATATCCAACTTCACGTTTCTTGTCGGCGTGGCGGCGGCGGCCGTCCTGCTAGTGCTCCCAGCTTATCTTTACCACTTCAAGCCGATAAAAGAGATAGCGTTCCTTGGGGAGATGATGGCCATCACAGCTATCTGCATGTGTATTATGTTTGTGACGGCCGACCTTGGCCACCCGGAGCGTGTATGGCATATGCTACCTTTCATCGGCAGGCCCAACTTCCCAAGCTCCATGCTCACATGGGATGTCATAGTACTGAACGGCTACCTTATCATCAACGCTGTTATATTCTTTTACGTCCTCTACAAGATATACGCAGGCGAAGATTACTCCAGCATATTTCCGCTCATCATCCTTTCCATCCCCTGGGCCATCAGCATTCACACGGTGACGGCGTTCCTGTATAACGGGCTTTCGGCGAGACCGTTCTGGAACGCTTCTATCCTGGCTCCCAGGTTTTTGGCGTCGGCGTTCTGCTCCGGGCCTGCGCTGATGATTCTCGTGTTCCAGCTAGTGCGGAAGTTGACAAAGACAAACATCGAAAACGCCGCCATCCTCAAGCTGTCGGAGTTGATCGCATATACGATGGGAGTCAACATATTCCTGCTCGGTTGCGAGGTGTTTAAGGAGATGTATACTGACAACGTCCATCTGGCTCCACTCAAATACCTGTATGTGGGCCTGCATGGCCACTCGAACCTGACGCCGTGGATATGGCTTGCGACCACGCTCAATGTCTCAAGTTTTTTCATATTCCTGTCAAGCCGGTACATGAAAGGGCTGACCCTCGTCAATATCGCGTGTGGCATGACAATCATCGGTGTTTATATAGAAAAGGGGTTCGGGCTTGTTATCCCCGGCTTTACCCCAGACACGCTGGGAGAGATATACGAGTATGTCCCCACCCGCGTTGAAGTGATGGTTGCCCTTGGCATATGGGCCGCAGGCGCGCTTATATACACGCTACTTCTCAAGTTCACGCTCCCCATTTACAGAGGTGAACTCCGACACAATAAATCGCCGGACTAGGGCGGAATCGTTAAATGGCGCGTCGAAAGGCGAACTTCAAACGGTCTTGCATTCTAATCATGTAGCGCAATCGGACGGATCGCCTTTCATCTTCGCCACTCCGTGGATGACGGCCTCCAGCACAAATGAAAGGTTTTCTACCGCCGCCTTGGGGCTTCCGGGGAGGTTTATTATCATCGTCCTTTTTCTTATTCCGGCGACTCCTCGCGCAAGCGCGGCGCGTGGCGTGATTTTAAGCGACATGGCCCTCATCGCCTCCGGTATCCCCAATATGGCCCGATCCAGCAGAGGCCCTGTGGCCTCCGGCGTGACATCGCGTGGATGAAGGCCGGTTCCGCCCGCTGTGAGGATAAGGTCGAACATGCCGGAATCGGCCCATTCTGTTATCGCGGAGCTTATATCCACAATCTCGTCGGGAGTCACTTTTACGGCGGTTATGCGTATAGGTGTATTTTGCAAGGCTTGCCTGAGGGCCGGTTCACATTTGTCTGCCCGGACGCCGGAGCTGGCCCTGTCGCTGACAACAAGCAGGGCTGTTGATATTCCCTCTTCAGAACGCATGGAGGATAGCGGCATCAATGGGAATTATTCAAATTTTTGGACATATCTTCATCCTTGAAAGAGTCGCAGAAATTGTAAATTCCCTTTCAAAGTCCAGAACCGATGTCGGCAAGCCGAGGAGCCCCGAACACCACAATGACTATGAGAAGCAGGAATATTGAAGTTCCGAACATTTAAATACTCTTTCTAAATCTGGTGATGAATGACTCGACCAGCCACTCCCCGATGCCATCGGCGTCGTCCCTGTGGAAAACTGGCTTTCCGCCGAACCCATGGGAGAAATCAGTCAGCGTCTCCGCCGTGATAAATCCCATAGTGTGATTATCATTTTTTTCCGGCAGATGGGTAAGGTCTGTAAATTGTAACCGGGGAACAGATTCGCTCTTGAATCCTTCCATGATGACAATGTCTGCCTTTCCAGCGAACCAACGTTCAATCAGGGCCGGATCAAAAATCTCCTTTGTTTTCTCCGTGAAAAAGAAAAGCCCATCACCAGCCAGAGCTACGGGGTTTGCCCCGGCCTCTCTGAACCTGTGGGAGTCTTTTCCAGCTGTATCAACATCAACCTGGTGATGACTTCTCTTTACTGCTCCCACTCGCAGGCCCCGCCCTGAAACGCCCTGGATAAGCCTTTCGATAAGCGTGGTTTTGCCCGAACCCGAGGATCCAGTGATGGCAAGAATGGGAAGACTGGGGGTTTCCTGCGACATTTCCAAATGCTCCAAATATCCAAGCAAATCTATCATAACCTAACGACCTTGAGCGTGTTTTTTTACACCTCTCGCTACACCCGAATTGCCTTACAAATAATGTTACCGGAGAAAAATGGTTTAACTAATGCAACACCATCGTTGCCTCATATTCCAGGTTACCCGGAAAAAGGAGACTTGGAGTATGGGATTCGCCACAAAAAAAGAGTATCTCGACAAAGTTAAACTACGCTATCGAACCGCGTCCCGCAAGGACAAGCGCGTTGTGCAACGCTTAGCTCGTTGTATACTTCCATTGGTGTTTTATAGCCGAGGCATTTTCTAGGCCTGTCGTTGAGCCACCGCTCAATCTCAAGCTCCAGCGACCAGCCTATACCCATCTTCGCCTCCACATATTTCCGCACAGCAGGATTTTTCAACCGCTCCCTTTTATGGCTGGCGTTCCAGCGGGCTGACAATCGCTCCTGCGCCGAATGGACTGAAGTACGCGCCCCTACGCCTTTGAGGATCATTGTGCCTCACTTCCCGCGATATCGAGGATTTGTCCCGTCCGATACGGAGCCTATCTCACCAAGCGACAGCCCCTCCACCAGCTGTACCGCAATACAGTCACGTTCTCCAGGGGTTAAATAGTCCTCCCTGAAAAACCCTCCGTTCACGCCGTTGCGTTTGATGGCGCAGA
>JADGAO010000225.1 GCA_015231995.1 Nitrospinota bacterium
ACCAATCCGGCCTCGGAAGAAAATCCCCCTCGCCCTCCATAACAGTGAAACTGCAAATGCGCCAGATGCGCTCGCGTCTCACCAAGCCCCTTGATTGTTTCGATGGCGGATGTGTGGCTCCACGGCTCGCCCAGGTCGTTGAGGTGCAGTTGGACGGGGCAGGGCAGGCCGCTAGTTTCCACAGCGCGCGCAATAGCGTTAGCCACATCCATAGGGGTTAAGTCAAACCCTTCAAGACGCCTCATCGCGGAGGAGCCGCCGGAATTTTTTAAAAACTTTCCGCCTGGATTAACCAGTTTGACCGAGTATGCGCCAGCTTTCCTCGCAATCCACGAAACCAGTTCTGCAATGTCCTTGTCTTTCCCACGCTCGATAAATCGCAGAAGCGGTTCCCATGCGCCAAGTAGCGCCAACGATCCCTTGTCCACCTGCGGGATCATCTCCATCCGCTCCTTTGTGACAGAAGCCAGAGCCAATGGGGACGCCGGTTCGATTATCGTCGTGTAGCCCATCTGCGCGTATCGAAGGCCTGTTGACGTCATGCGAGTGCGAACTGCGGCGTCGCCGTTCAACGAGTAATCGGCCACATGGGTATGGACGTCGATTCCCCCCGCCATCACGACGCAATTTTCGGCGTCTATTACCAGCGGGGTGTTAGCGGGGGCTCCGGAGATTTTCCCGTTGCGAACGTGGACATTTCTTCGGACAAACCGCTCTGCGTTAAGCGGGTCAACGACCTGTCCGTTTTTGATCAGCAATCCGTCCATCGGCGTAGTCGAATATTTATGCAATCGCACCCCGTGGCCGCCTGTGCTGTTGCCTAACCCTTTATCTTCGCAATATTATCATGCTGGACATCATTGTCTGAGCGCGATTATTGCCATTTTGAGCAATGCGAAGAATCTATAAAATAGAATATTCTATTATACTTTGATCCTTCGGTCGCTGAGGCTCCCTCAGGATGACAAAACATTGTCATTCTGAACGAACTGAACATTGTCATTCTGAACGAAGTGAAGAATCTATCAAAAAGAATAATTTGTTTTACTTTGATCTTTCGGTCGCTGAGGCTCTCTCAGGATGATAAAAAGTGGACGCCATCAGCAACGAGCATGTCATTGCTTAACGGAACGAAGGCGAGTTATTAAACCTCCTCCACCTCATCTTCCTCCACAACTTCCGCGCCCTTCCCCGGCCCTTTCAACAAATAGCCTTCGATGAACATGTCTATCTCGCCATCAAGCACGGCGTTGATGTTGCCGCTTTCGATACGGGTGCGGAGGTCTTTGACCATCTGGTACGGTTGCATAACGTATGAGCGTATCTGCGATCCCCATTTGATTTCTTTCTTCTCGCCGCCCAATCCTTCCAGCTTCTCCCTGTTCTTCTCCTGCTCCATCTCGAAAAGCTTGCCCTTGAGCACTTTCAACGCCCAGGCTTTGTTCTTGTGCTGGCTTCGCTCATTCTGGCAGGAGACAACGGTGTTCGTGGGGAGGTGCGTTATCCGCACGGCGGAATCGGTGGTGTTAACGCTCTGGCCGCCTGCGCCGGATGAACGGTAGGTGTCCACCTTTATATCTTCCTCGCGGATGATGATATCAATATCATCATTAAGCTCCGGCGTGACGGCCACGGAGGAAAACGATGTGTGCCGGCGTTTGTTGGCGTCGAACGGGGATATGCGGACAAGACGGTGCACTCCAACTTCGGCCCGCATCCGCCCGTAGGCGTACTCGCCTTCCACGATAAACGTGACGGACTTCACCCCGGCCTCTTCGCCGGGGAGATAATCCACTATCCGGGTTTTGTAGCCTTTGCGTTCCGCCCAGCGCAGGTACATCCGCATCAGTATCGAGGCCCAGTCCTGCGACTCCGTCCCGCCAGCGCCTGGGTGTATCTCCACGATGGCGTTGTCCCCGTCGTGCTCGCCGGAAAGCATGGCGGAAAGCTCCAGCGCGTTTATCTCTTTGGCCAGAGTTTGCGCCTCGGACAAGGCTTCGGCAAGCATGGCGTCGTCCTCTTCGGCCTTTAACATCTCGGCGAGGTCTTCCAGGTCTTTCAACCCTTTTTCGAGACGGTTGTAACCGTCCACGGTGCGAGAAAGGGCAGCCCGCTTTTTAAGCAATGGCTGAGTGGCCGACGGCTCATCCCAGAATTTGGGATCGGATATCTTTTTTTCGATTGATGAGAGTTCGGAAGTCTTGGCGGCTATGTCAAAGATGACCTCGGAGCCGGTCGAGTTTCGATTTGGTCTGGTCGAGCAGGTTTATCAGGTCGTCTCTCATTTTTTCACTTTCTTGGGTTTGGTCTTCGACGGGGAAGGTTTTGTTTTCCCCTTCGGGGCTGGTTTCGTAACGGCCGGTTTCTTTGCAGGAGTCTTTTTAACAGCCGCTTTTTTCGCCACGGCTTTTTTCACAACGGGCTTGGCGAAAGAGGCCTTTCTAGGCGCCGGCGTGATAGCCTTCGGCTTTGATACGGTTTTGGAGGGTTGCGGCGCAACTTTTTTTTGCGCGGGTTTGTCGCCCGGAGCTTTCGTCTTGACCGCAATCTCCTTTTTTATCGTCTCGTTGGCGTCTATCAGGTCGTTTATGTTTTGCCTGATATTATCTTTGACGGATTCTTCGAGGAGATGGAGAACCATTTTGCCCATAGGGGTCGCCACACCCGGAGCGTCCGGGATGGGAATACCTTTGGCGATATGCTTCCTGAGGCTTTTTTCAACCTCTTCCAGTGTGTAAAGCTCGTTCTCTTTATAGCGATAGATCAGTTTGACATAATCGCGCTCTTTTATCTCTTCCTCGGAGCTTCTGATTATGTTTTCCATCTTGCAGTCCAGGGGCTTTTTGGAGGTCTTGTTTATGAGCTTTACTACTTCTTTGAAATATTTATCTATAACCATTTTTTTCGGAAGGACTTCCTGCGGAATCTTGGAGCTTATCTCAAACAGATACCCATCCGGGTCAATTTTGCAGGCGCCGATCTCGTAGGTTATCCCTTTGATAAGGAACCTATTATCCTTTTTTGGGGTGTGTTTTTTGCGAAACTCCGATCTGACTTCCTCCAAGCTCTTGCTGATATGTTGCAGGAATAACTGGTTTTTTACCTCGCCCATCTGCCCCCGGCCCCCAATTTTGCCGTTTTTCGATTGTTTTATAATAGTTTCGGTGTTGGAGAATAACAGATGCATAAAACAAAATCAACCAGTAATCGAAAAAAAACCGATGAAGGGGCTGTCGCCAAATGGCAAAACAGAAGCGACAAACGCTGTTCGAGGTGTTCTTCACCTCGAACTCCTTGTCTTTTAATGTGAATTATTCTTCCTTAAGGACGGCGGGGTGAAGAACACCCACGCCGAGCATTTGGGAGACAGCCCTATGAAGTTGATTAAAAAGAAGAGGTTATAAAAGAAAGGAAAAAATAATATGTTGAAAAAAAGGCGGTTCCGATGAGGAGGGTATCGGAACCGCCAAGCCCTGAGTTAACCTATCAGGCCCAAATTTTCGGAACGCGAGGCATTACGTTCCGAATCTTTCATCTTGCCCGATGAATGAGGATTTCATCAAGCAAAACGTCAACCTGTTACCTATCACTAGCATTATGCGTGCCACAATTGCTTGGCTATGTTATAGCTTATTTTTCAGATAGTTATGGTATGGGCCGTGAGACTCATGGATAAATAAACATCCTGGCTTTTTAAACAAAATTCAGGGGCAAAACCTCTCTCAAGGCATATCGCCTTAATTAATAATAAGTTATCTCGCTATAACGTAAACGTGGCGCCATAATGCCCTGCGGTAAAATAGTAGCGCCACATAATTAAGGCTCGACCGGCAAACATTCAAGGCTGAGATATCCCTCTTTTTGCTGAGGGAGTCCTCTTTTTGTCATCCTGAGGGAGCTCGGCGACCAAAGGATCAAAGTAGAATAAATTATTCTTTAGATAGATTCTTCACTTCGCTACGCGGAGTTTACCCTGAGTCCATCGAAGGGTTCAGAATGACAATATTGCAACCGTGTGGGGTTATGCAAAGCTCTCCCTGATAATAAGCCATTATTTGTTCAGGATAAACCTGCAAAAAAAGATCAGAAATGGGAACTCGCGGAGGAGATGAATTGTCTAACCGTTAAATAGCAAAGGTGGAGTTTGAAGAAATGAGAACGCGATTCGTGGTTTTGGCGGCCTTGCTTATTGCTTTTTCAAGCGCATGCGCGTCGCAGAATCAGCAACGGACTACGGCGCTTGGCGCCGCGCTGGGAGCCGGTTCTGGAGCCATCATCGGGCATCAGTATGGCGAAGGTGGCCGGGACAAGGGCGCCCTTATCGGCGGGGCGATAGGCGCAACGACCGGGCTTTTATTCGGGGCGCAGGAAGATCGCAACTCAAACGCCCACTACCAGGGCGGCGCCCAATATATGAATGGAAACCAGGCGTCTGCCGGAAATGGAGGAGCGTTTAACAATCCTTACCAGATGCCCAACCCACAATACTGCGGCTCTCAGTGGACATGGAACGCGCAGACGGGGCATTGGGTGTGCCGGTAAGTTGAAAAGAGGGCGGTTCTCGTTTGTCCCCCTTAACAAGGACCGCAACTCAATTGCGAGGGGGTTTAACCCCCCGGCGCTTTGCGCCACCCCCTCTTGTCAGGGGGGGCTACCCCACCGAGCTTTAACAAATGACAGTTTCAGAGCCCTTGCAACGGCTCACTTCCCAGGCGTCTCCAGCAACTGCTTTATTGATGTGGCGAGCATTTCGAAAGAGGCTTCAAGACCGGCGTAAGCCGCGTCATATTGTTGCTGGGCGCCCAACAAGTTGGCTTCGTTCAACACCTCTTCGGCCTTATCCGCTATTTCGTTGGCTCCGCTGTTCTTTTCCGAGAACAGGCGCCTCTGCTCACGAAGCAGGTCTCCAAGTATCCCAATAGCCCGGTTGAAGGTGGACATGTTGCGCGGCCTCTTAAACTCGGAGCGGTAAACCTCTTCGTTATAAACGAAGCTCTCCGCCGTATTCCCGCTAGCGTGTATGACGGACGGATACCAGGCCAGCGCCACTGCCAGCAGGGCAGGATAAACCAGGTTAAGATTCATGAGAGTTCCTTAT
>JADGAO010000226.1 GCA_015231995.1 Nitrospinota bacterium
GCAGTTGTCATTCTGAGCGATAGCGAAGAATCTCTCCTCAACTTCGGAATACGGGATAAACTTAACCATCGAGCGCAAAATCCAAATTCAACTTCGGTTTTTGGATTTATATGACAATTCGCTTTCTAACAAGCCGGGTCGCAAGAACCGCCAAACCCGTTCCTACCGCAACCAGAAAGAGACCGGAGTGTAACAACCCGGCTCCACCCTCGCCGTGGAAAAACCATCGGGCAAGGTTCACCGAGTGGGTGGCCGGCATCGCCAGCGACGCCCATCTGACCGCCTCGTGAAAATTATCCAACGGAAAAAACACCCCCGACAGGAAAAACATTGGGGCGATAAACAGTGTGAAAAAATAGTTGAAGAACTCATAGCTTGGCGCAACTGCGGAAAAACATATCGCCGCTGACGAGAACAAAAACCCGGTCATCGCTATCGTGATAAACAGCCCAAGCGATCCCGCCCCCGGCGTGTACAGGCCAAAACCCATCATCACCAGCGCCATCACGGACGACGATATCAGCGCCTTGGTCGTCCCCCATAAAATCTCGCCAAGAACCACGTCCGCAAGCGACACCGGTGTGGATATCACCGATTCGTAAGTGCGTTGCACGGTCATCCGGGTGTATGAGCCAAATGTGCATTCGAACACGGAGGAGTACATGGCGCTGGTCACCATCAGGCCCGGCGCGATGTATTGGGTATAGCTCATCCCGTTCATCGTCTGCAGGTACCCGCCGATCCCGTATCCCATGGCGAAAAGGTATAACAACGGCTCGCCGATGTTTCCCACCAGACTGGGTCTGTAATGGGTGAGATAGACGAGGAAATTGCGTTTCCAAACCTTTAAAGCGCGATGGGTAGGAAAGTTCATCATCACCCGCCTCCGGCCAGTCCTCTGCCGGTGAGGTGGATGAAGAGGTCTTCCAGCGTCGGGCGTCTTACGGTAACAGTTCCCAATTGCTTCAGCTTTTCGAGAGCCGTGTCTGGCGGGTGGAATATCAGGTATCGGGAGCCGGTTTTCTCGAACGTCACGCCGAGGTCTTTCATCGCTTTTCCTGCCGTGTCCGCCATTTCTTCATCGGTATGCAGTTCCGCCGCCACAGACCCTAACCGCTCTTCCACAAGAGTGGCCGGATGTCCCAGCGCGATGATTTTGCCCATGTCCATGATCGCCACTCTGCCGCATAGCCGTGCGGCTTCTTCCATATAGTGGGTGGTCAAAATCAATGTAACCCCCTGCCTGTGCAGGCTTTCGAGCTTTTCCCATATAACCATACGCGCCTGAGGGTCCAGCCCTGTGGTCGGTTCATCGAGTATCAGTATTTTCGGGTCGTTGACAAGCGCGCGGGCGATCAATAATCTCCTTCGCATCCCGCCGGAGAGGGATCGTATTTTCTCGTCGCGTTTCGCGTTAAGCTCGAAAAAGTTCAGAAGGCTCTCCGCCTTGTCCAGCGCGCTTTTTGAGGGGATTCCGAAATAATCGGCGTAAACCGTGAGGTTTTGGAGGACGGTCAGGTCGTCGTCGAGACTTTCGTCCTGCGGGGCCACTCCCAATATGGACTTGATGTTCCGGTCGTCCACTCCCGCCGTTTTTCCGTCCACCACGATGGAGCCGGAAGTTAACGGCGAAAGGCGTTGGATCATACGCATGACGGACGTTTTGCCTGCGCCGTTCGGGCCGAGAAACCCGAAACCCTCGCCGTCCAGAATGGAAAAATCCACATCGTTCACGGCTAGGAGTGAGCCGTAGCGTTTTACTACGTTTCTCCCTTCGACGATGACAGGGCGTCCCATTCCCAGGCTAACGTTCGACAAAGCCGCTCGGCGGGGTGTTCTTGTACATTTGCAAAGTAAAGCGAAGGCCGCCATCCTTTTCCCTCCCCTTAACAAGGGGAGGTGGCGCGTAATCGCGCCGGAGGGGTTTAATTAAACCCCCTCGCCACGTTGTGGCGGTCCCCCGAGCTTCGGGGGACAAAGGGGTGTTCTTCACCCCGTCGTCTTTGTTTATCAAAGAGCTCTCATTTAGGAGTCCGAGGTGAAGAACACTTCGGACAGTGACAGAAGCATTACGCGAATCTCTCCCACCTAAGAAGGACAAGGGAAATTTGCGTCCCGTCATTTGGATTTCGGAACTTTTTCCCAGTCTTTGAGGAACCTCTCGATTCCGATATCGGTCAGCGGATGGCGCAGAAGCTGGTTTATGACGGACAAAGGTATGGTGGCCACATCCGCGCCCATGCGGGCCGCATCTAGCACATGCAAAGGGTTTCTTACGGACGCCACGATGACCTCCGTGTCATACCCATAATTGCCGAAAATCTCCAGTATCGGGGATACCGCCTCCATCCCGTAATGGGATATGTCGTCGAGCCTTCCGACGAAGGGGGAAACGTATGTCGCCCCGGCTTTCGCCGCGAGCAGGGCCTGGTTGGCGGAGAAGACCAGCGTGACGTTCGTCCTGATCTCCTCGGCGGTGAGTATTTTGACGGCGCGCAGTCCGTCGGCGGTCATCGGTATCTTCACCACGATGTTTTTGTGTATCTTCGCAAGTTTCCTCGCTTCGGCGAGCATCCCATCGCGATCCGTGGAGACGACCTCCGCGCTTATGGGGCCATCAACCTCCGCCACTATCTCGGCGATAACTGTGGAGAAATCCTTGCCGGTCTTTGCGACCAGCGACGGGTTAGTGGTAACGCCGTCAACGACGCCAAGCGAGTTGGCCTCGCGTATTTCGTTGATGTCGGCCGAATCTATGAAAATCTTCATGAGGAAATCTCCCAGGAACCTGTTTAATGTTAAATTTGGCGCAATAAACTAAAAGCCCGCGCTTATTATAAGGGAGGAGGGCGTGTCTCTCAACTAATAGTGGAAGGCCGGTTTTTTTAGGATAAGGGGACTCTCAGTTGTTTTTCTCCGCCAGCGACGTTCCCGGCGCGGCCTCATAAACTGTCACCTTGTTGCGTCCGGCCGCCTTGGACTGGTACATCGCCATGTCCGCCGCCTTGATCAACGACTCGGCGTCTATCCCATCGCCGGGGAATTCCGCCAAGCCTATGCTTACGCTGACGCTGATGTGGTTTCCATCCGCCCCCGGCGAATTCGTAGAAGCGATGGAGGTTCTAATCCGCTCCATCGCCTGGAATGCGTTATTTTTTTCCGTTTCCGGCATGATGATGAAAAACTCCTCGCCTCCGAAACGGGACACCACGTCTATGTCCCTCAACTGGGCCTGGATTTTTCCGGCGATTGTGCGGAGAACCTCATCGCCAACGAGGTGCCCGTGAGTGTCGTTTAATTTCTTGAAATGGTCAATGTCAACCATTCCCACGGTGAATGTCCGCCCGAACCGGTGGCTCCTTTGTAGCTCTATCCCAAGCCTTGTCTCCATCGCCCGGCGGTTTAACGAGCTTGTCAGGAAGTCCGTGGCGGACTCTTTCCTTAAGCGCTCGGAGCGTTTGATATTGACCCGTATCCTTGCGACCAGTTCGTCGAGCTGGAACGGTTTGGTTATGTAATCGTCCCCGCCGAGGTGGAACCCGCGCAGTTTGTCTTCGGTGGAGTTTTTGGAAGAGATGAAGATGAAAGGGATGTCGCCCCTCATAGTTTCAGACCGGACTTTTTGAAGCAGTTCGAAACCGTCCATCTCCGGCATCATGACGTCGGACAAGATCAGGTCAGGCGAAAAGTCGTACAGCTTGTCCATAGCGTCCATCGCGTTTGCGGACATGACGACGTTAAATGCCCGCTTCCACAAGCTTTATCTCAAGAAGTTTGGCGGTGGCGGGGGAATCTTCCACTACAAGGACAACATCTTTCTGCATCTGCCTTACCAGCCCGATTTTGATACTACGGCTCATTATATCATTAGAAAAGTGTAACGTCAAAAGACAATCCTGCATTTATCTTTCGCCCTATCGGAGGCCATATGGACGTAAAATCATTTAAATTTGCCCTCTCAGGTTCCCTCCGCGAAATAGGGTGTATCCAAACCCCAGTTGATTTAGAATAAAAGCGAAAAAAGTTTCGTCCCAATGGAGGGAGCGCCATGACCTTCCTTATTGGCCCCGATGAGCGCCGCGTACTTCTGCGCCTGGCCAGAGATTCGATAAACAGCGCCCTGCCGGGCGGCAAAAAACCACCCAAAGATTCGCCGGATATACCCGCCCCGCTAAAACAGCCGTGCGGCGCGTTTGTCACCCTCACGAAACATGGAGAGCTTCGCGGTTGCGTTGGCTATGTGGAAGCGGAGGCGCCCTTGTATGAAACCGTTATCGCCGCCGCCAAGTCCGCCGCTTTCAGGGATACGCGATTCGAACCCGTCGCCTCCTCGGAAATGAAAGATATCGAGATAGAGATTTCCGTTCTCAAGCCGCCCGCGCCGATACAATCATGGAAGGAAATCGAATTGGGACGGCACGGCATAATCCTCTCCAAACGGGGCAGGCGAGCCCTGTTTTTACCCCATGTGGCTACCGAACGAAACTGGGATTTGCCGACAACGTTGACTCATCTTGCGATGAAAGCCGGACTTGCTTCCGACGATTGGCGCGAAGGGGCGAGCTATGAAGTGTTCGAGGCGGAAGTTTTTGGGGAAGGGGAGGATGTATAGCCGGTTTGCCCTGGTTAACGGCTTATGCAAAAGGTTTCTTTGTCATGCTAGAATGCCATTTTGTTCGCCTTCTTAATTTTAAATACAGGCCGTTTTTTGTTACGGCTTTATAGGGGATAACGCATGGATCTGGCCGAGTTGAGAAAACTTATCCGCCTTTTCGAAGACAGCAAGATTTCCGAGCTTGAACTTGAACGGGAAGGCTCCCGCGTCCGGCTTCACAAGGACAACCCATACGCCCCGGTTCAGTTCCAGGCGGCTCCGGCTGTGGTGGCCAACGTCGCCACACATCCTTCGGCGCCAGCTCCGGCTCCGGTTCCGCAGGCTCCTGTCTCCGTCAACCACATCGTCCTCTCTCCGATGGTCGGCACGTTCTACCGTTCGCCGTCGCCTGCTTCGCCGTCGTTCGTCGAGGAGGGTGACGTGATCCGCAAGGGGCAGACG
>JADGAO010000227.1 GCA_015231995.1 Nitrospinota bacterium
TGAGGGAGCGCCTTTTTTTGTCATCCTGAGGGAGCCTCTGGCGACCGAAGGATCAGTTGTCATCCTGAAGCAAGCTTTGCGACTGAAGGATCAAAGTAGAATTGAATATTCTATTAGATAGATTCTTCGGCTTCGCCTCAGAATGACAATATTGTGCGAATGCGATGGATTATGCACTGCCCTCGTAGCGAAGGCCCCCCGCAGTGACAAGTAGGATATCTAACCCCGCCAAACAAAAAGGGCCTGCGCCGTGTGACGCAGGCCCGAAAGAACCGGAAAAAAAAGTTCGCTTAGAAAGCCGCGAACAACATGACGGTGAGCTGGCTGTCCTTGCTCCTGCCGTCGTCGCTGTACATGGAGTACTCCGGCCTGAGCATGACGTTCTGGGCGATGTTCCACCACAGGGCAACCGTCGTGGCGGTTGTCTTGACCTTCTTGTTCTTGTTGTCGTAGTTGCCGTAACCTAAGCCAACGCCGAAATGCTTGGAAAGCCCAAGCTCGGCAAGAGCCGAAATGCCGGTGCCTTTGTTGTAAAGAGTGTCATCCGCGCCGACATCGGCGTACATGCCCTGCACTTCGAGGGTCATGCCGCCAACTTCGCCCTGCCACTGAGTGTCAATACCGAAAGCCTCGGTTTTGAACTCCTGGAGTGTGCTACCTTCGTTGGCCCCAACCGCGCCGCAGTTGACGCACTTGGTTTTGCCGGCGACGCCGAAGACGCCGATCATGCCGTCAAACCCGCCCAAGTTCGGCGTGACCGCAAGGCGATAGACAGTGGACAGATCAAACCCGGTGTCGGGCGCGCCATTGGTCGGACCCCAGAGGCCCACAGAAGCGGTAACCAGGTGGCTTTCGATGTAAGCGGTGATACCGGTGGCCGCGCCGGTGGAAACTCCGATTGCCTGAGCGGCGACGGTCTCCGTCCTGTGCTCAAACGCCCTGCCGGGCCTCTTAAGACCGGTGTTGAAGGACTCGAAGCCGAAGAAGGGACCAGCCGCATCGGTGTGCCACGGAGTAATGGCGGCCTTCATCTCGCCAAACGTGCCGACAAAAAGAACTTTTCCGGAAAGGGCATCGGCGCCTTCGAAGAGGTATCCGACGTTTTTGCCGGCGCGTCCGGCGGCGAAGAAGGCGAACTCATCCGGGAACTGCCACTCGCCGCGTTCCGTGCCCTTTTTGTCAGGCGTGCTGGCGGTCTTCAATGTGGCCATCTGGTAGCGGTATTTCAGGATTACCGATATGGGCAGATTGGCGGGCAGTGAAAGATTGTCGTCCTCGATCAGGGCAGTGGCGCTATCGATGTAGCCGCCGCCCTTGAAGGCGCGTCCAAATGCGTTGAGTTTGGGTATGTGCTGGAAGTGGCAAGCGTAACATGGCAGGTTCATCTGCCGGGCGAAAGACGGAACCGCCGAAGACTCCTTCGGGGTAGCCATCAAGCCCACCATGGCGACAGCCATGGCAAACAAGAGAACGGAAACTTTCTTCATGTAGAGACCTCCTCAAGATTGACTAAAGGGCTTTTGCTTAAGGATCCCATCTCTGTTTTGCGGTTCCCTCCTCAAGGAACCATAAACAAACCCCGAAGGGCGGAAATCCGCATGGAGTTCCAAACGGGTTATTTTTCCTCAAACGGGGGGAATTCTATCATAAGTTACGAATCGTTTTACAAATAAAATCGCGGGTTGTTCCGCGCCGCTTACGAATCATGCACGCTTACCTGATTGTCATTGCGAGTGAAACGAAGCAATTCCACTAAATCTTGTCGCTGTCCGAGGTGAGTATCGTCACCCTCGGCCTTCGTAGGGGCGCGTCGCGGCGCGCCCGTCTAAAGGAAGGGCGGCTCCCGAGCCGCCCTACCGGTGGACATCGGGGTGAAGATACTCCTTTGTCCCCCTTAGAAAGGGGAGGGGACAGAATGAAACCTTCGTTCGCCCTGCAAATGTACAAGAACACCCCGCCGTCTTTTTTATCAAAGAACTTCCATTTAGGAGTCCGAGGTGAAGAACACTTCGGACGGCAAGCAATAATTTCTTTAAACCCCTCACCATGCCCTCTCCCGCAAGGGGCGAGGGTAAAAGAATCGGCGTTCGCAAACCGCCCTTCCATAAGACGGGCGCACGATGCGCCCCTACGAAGGGATGCCGGGGTCAAGAAGACCACGGCGAGCGGAGAAGGAACCGTGGTCAGGCGACCACGGAGAAGCGACAGCGGCGACCAACGGCGAGCAAGAAGGACGTTAACGAACGCCCCCCTACATGAACCTCCCGGCCAGTTCCTCCACCTGCCCTGGCGTAGGCGATGTCTGGCAAAGAGGCGGCGACCCTGCCGGACGTTGATGATCCAGATACGTCGCGCGCGGGTTTTTGTATATGACCCCTATAGGGATACGCTCGCCCCATTCGGAGGCTTTGGAAATCGCCGCCATTTTATCGGCGGGGTTGTGCGAGCCGTCGAGCTTGTACGCCCGCTGGCCGTACCACTGGTAGGTGTTCACCTTGTTGAACGAGACGCAGGGTTGCAGAACGTCTATCAACGCAAACCCGGGCGTTTTCACCGCCTCGACGATAAGCTCCGCAGTGAAGTCTATCTCTTTGGAGAAGCTTCGCGCCACGAACGCCGCCTCCAATGTGATAGCGATTAGAAGCGGGTTAAGCGGCGTCATTATCACCCCTTCCGGTTGTGTGGGGCTTACAAAACCGATGTCAGCCGTGGGCGAGGCCTGCCCCTTCGTAAGCCCGTAAACGCCGTTGTTGTGGGCGATTACCGTGATATCGATATTGCGCCGGATGTTGTGGAGGAAGTGGTTGCCCCCTTCGCCGTAAAGGTCTCCATCGCCGGAGGTGACGATGACGTCCATATCCTGGTTGGCCACCTTGGCGCCGAACGCCGCGCTTAACGCCCGTCCGTGAAGCCCGTTAAACCCGTTCAGTTTCATGTAGTGCGGCAGTTTGGCCGCCTGCCCGATGCCGGATACGAGGAGTGTCCTGTCCGGGTCGCGCCCCAGAATGGAGATCGCCTTTTCCACCGATTTTATTATCTGGAAATCCCCGCAACCGGGGCACCAGGATATTTCGCCTTCGTAATGGATGTCCGCTATATTCGCCATTTGTGCCTCCGCTTGATGCGGTCAATAATGTATCCGGTATCGAATGGCCGCCCGTCGTACCGGCGCACCGGCTCGCCTGTTTTCACTCCGGTGTTGGATTTCAAAAGACGTTCGAATTGGCCCTGAATGTTGTTCTCGACGACATGGATTTTCTTTTTTCCGCGAAGGAGCTTTTTCGCCGCCTCGGTTGGGAAGGGAGCCACCCGGTTGAAGCAGAGCGCCGCCGTTTTCTTCCCGGCGGCGTTGAGCTTGTCAACCGTGTCGCGCACGGCTCCCGCAACCGAACCGAAACAGACGAACACAATATCGGCGTTTTTCGGGCCATGCCATGCTGGGAGACCAGCCTTCTCCTTGTTCATTCCCACAAGTTTGGCGAAACGTTTTTCGGCCATCTTCATCGAGATTTCCGGGTCTTCGGTTATATGTCCGTTCTCTTCGTGAACGTGGCTGTCGGTGATGAACCTTATGCCCGGCATCCCGTGAACGGCCCGTGGAGACACTCCATCTTCCGTCAGCTTGTAGCGCAGGTAGGGCTTTTCAACCTTCTGCGGGTCTATAAGCTGGTTTATGGGGAAAGCTTTGGCTGTATCGAGGCTGTCAACAGTGATGTAGCTGTCAACGAGATGCTGGTCGCCGAGGATGAACGACGGAACCTGATATTTCTCGGATAGGTTCATTGCCGTGGCGGCTGTGTAAAACGCCTCGTCGGCGGAACCGGGCGCGAATACGAACCGTGGAAACTCCCCATGGCCGATGGACAGTACGAAATCCAGGTCTTCCTGCCCCGTGCGGGTGGGAAGCCCCGTGGCCGGGCCGGGACGCATGATGTTGGCGATTGTCACCGGCGTTTCGGTTATCGCCGCCAGGCTCACCGCCTCCGACATCAGCGCCAGGCCACCGCCAGACGTGGTTGTCGCCGACCGCGCCCCGCACGATGAGGCGCCTATCGCCATGTTCAACGCGGCAACTTCGTCCTCCGCCTGTTCGGAGACTATTCCAAGCTTGCGCGCCTGGTTTGTTATGTATGTGAATATCCCGGTGGACGGCGACATTGGATAGGCCGTGATGAACCGCAACCCCGCCGCTATCAGGCCAAGGCCGATTCCAGAGGCTCCGTTTAATAGATACCGGCCTTTGCCATCCTCTCGCCACAGCGGGGCCAGAGCCTGGGGGTAACTCTGCTTGACCGCCTCAAACCCCGCCAGCGCGCAGGCTGTGTTGCTTTCCCGCACTTTGGAATCTTTTTTGGCGAACTGTTCTTCGAAAATCTGACCAAGCCCATCGAGTGGAAGGTCGAGCGTGGCGAACAACGCCCCTAGCGCGACGGAATTTTCATAACGCGCCGATCCTTTTTCTTTTGCGATGAACGATATCGGAACCTCGATGACCCTGGCGCCGTTGGAGGGACGCGCTTTCACAGTAGCGGGATCGAGTATCACGACGGCCGGGTCGAGAAGAGACGGCGAATGAGTCTCGACGCTTTTCCCGTCGAGCGCCATAAGGACATTCGTATGGTTCGGGGCGCTACGCGGCTGGCTTCTTGCGACGTGTATCCGCATGAAATTGTGCCCCCCGCGCACTCTGGACATGTAATCCTGCGAAGCGAACACGTGGTAGCCCATGCGGGCGAGCGATGTGAGCAAAAGATGGGATATGGTGACAAGCCCCTGCCCCGCCGAGCCGCCTATCGTTATGGTGAGTTCATTTCTCATAATCACCCGTTATTTCAGCTTAGTATATTTCCATTGTATCCCTGTTGGGGATAAAATCAAAACTCAGTCTAAATTAATATGAAAGGGGGCCTTGTACTTTGCTGAGGGAGGCTCTGCGACCGAAGGGTCAAAGTAGAATAGAACATTCTTTTAGCCCGGATTCCGAAATTGAAATTGGATTTTGTGT
>JADGAO010000228.1 GCA_015231995.1 Nitrospinota bacterium
CCGGAACGGTCCAGCCCGAACCCGACCCAGTAGATGGAGCCGGCCAGCGAGAATCCGCCCGCCGACCATGGGCTGGCGTTAAAGTAGAACGGATATGGACTGCTCGATTGCAGCGCCGCCCATGCGTTCCATAAATCCCATCCGTACCAGAACAGACATATGATGTAACCGGCAAGAGCTGTCATAGTTGAATATTTCATACTTCTTCCAGTCGCTCAGCGCGCGCGTCTATGAGCCTTAGCTTCTTTATCCGCGTTTTCCTTTGCAACCCTCTCCATGTTTTTTTTATGGAGTTTCTGGGCCTCCCCGGCCCGCCAGGCTCCCTGTTGAAGCTCGGATTTCGACAACGGCGGTTTCCACGGCTGGACTATCCATGCGATAGCCACAAGCAGGACAATGACCGCCGTTAATTCCTCCCTAGGAGTCCATCTCTCCCCCTTCTCTGCATCCGCGTCCCGTGCCGGGTCGAGCATGTACGATTCTACGTTCTCTTTTAATCCGCTCAGGTAGAACAAAGAGCCTGCCCCGGATATGACGAAGTACATGAACGTCCATGCGATGTATTTATCCGGTTGGGCCATGGTCTTGGCGGCGTGTTCGGTGAGAGGGGGACTGATACGCGCCATTTCGGCGAGAGCCTGCATCGTCAGCCCGAAATCGGGTATTGGAAACACCTGGATAATGCCAGCCGCCATAAGCATTAGTAAATGAACGATAGACCATGCGAACAGGAATGCGCCCTGCGCCTTTTGCTCCGTCACCATGGCGGCGGCGGTCCTGTTTATCATGAGCGCCAGCAGGGAAAGGATGGGCCATGCCTCGCCGGTCAACCTGGCGAAATCCGTTCCAAAACCGATTACGAAAATGTAGGCGATTATTCCGGCGACGATGTATCTGAACACCGGCGTCTGAAAAAGCATGAAGGCGAAACTCATGAACCAGCCTGAGAGTATGGCGAAAAATTCGAGCGTGATAATGGCCTCGATATGGACAAGATTGACGTGCGGGGAAAGAGTCAACGGGCTGATCCAGAAAACCAGCAGGGCGAAGGCTATGGCGAAATCCGGCGCGGACTCCATGACGCTCACAAAAGTGACGCGAGCCTTCATGGCGCCCCGGGAAGCTCCGCCATTTTGGCCAACGGCTGTTTTCATTTGAGGATGGTGGTTGTTTATAAGATCAATTATCACATAAAGCGGCGGCGCAAGAAAACCGGGCGACACGCCTGTTTTTGCCCCGCTGATAAGGAGAGCTTTGCACAACTAAACGATTTTCATATTTTGTCATCCTGAGGAAGTCTTCGACCGAAGGATCAAAGTAAAACAGAATATTTTATTTGATAGATTCTTCACTTCGCTACGCTTCGCTCAGAATGACAACGCTGGCGCTCAGAATGGCAATATTGCGAACGTGATGGCTACGCAAATTCCCCCTTTTCAGGGAGCCGCGTCACAACCACAAAAGCACTGCGGCCAGCGCCGTGCCGGTCATCGTCACAGTGTAGGGAAGCGCCAGAATCAGCATCCGGACGTAAGAGAGGCGAATCAGCGACGCGATGACCGACGTGAGCAGGAACAGGAACGCCGCCTGCCCGTTTGGCGTGGCGACGCTGGGTATGTTGGTTCCGGCGTTTATCGCCACGGCGACAAGGTCGAACTGCGCCCTGTCCATAAGCCCGGCGTCAAACGCCTTCTTCGCCTCTGTGATGTAAATGGTGGCCACGAACACGTTGTCGCTTATCGCGGTGAGCAGGCCGCAGGCTGTGAAAAACGCCAATAGCTGTTTTTTGCCGTTCATCTCCATAGACCACTGGATGATGGGCGCAAAAAGAGCCTGCTCCTGAATCACCGCCACCACCGCGAAAAAGACCACCAGCAGGGCCGTGAAAGGGAGGGCCTCCTGAAACGCCTTGCCTATCTGATGTTCGTCTGTGATCCCGTTAAAGGCCGTCAGGATTATGAGAAGCGTAAGGCCGATGATGCCGACCTCGGCCACGTGAAAAGCCAGCGCAAGAATAAGAGCCACTCCCATCACGCCCTGGACGCCGATGCGCGAATAGTCTTTCAAATCCAGTTTGGCCGATTCCTTTTGGGCGAATTCCGCCAGAGCCTGATGAGCGCGTGGCGGAAGCTGATGGCCGTAACCGAAAACCTTGAACTTTTCCACCAATACGCAGGTAAGCAGGCCCACGGCCAGCACCGGCATCGTCACCGGCGACATGATCGTGAAAAACTGGCCGAACGACCATTTCATCACATGGGCGATAAGCAGGTTCTGCGGCTCCCCCACCAGCGTGGTAACGCCGCCGAGGGCCGTGCCCACTGCGCCGTGCATCAGCACGTTGCGCAAGAATCCCCGAAACTCCTCCAAATCCTCTTTATGTTCATCGTCAACTTTGGAGTCGTCGGAATGGTCGCTGTCCCACTCCACCCTCAGCGACGAGATGTAGTGGTGATAGACGGAGTAGAAACCATTTGCGACGGTCATAATCACCGCCGTCACTGTGAGCGCGTCCAGGAACGCGGAGAGGAACGCGCCCAACATGCAGAACATGAGGGATATGGCTATTTTCGAGCGTATCCGCACAAGGACCGCGCTGAATATGTAAAGTAGCAGGTCTTTCATGAAGTAGATGCTGGCAACCATGAAGATGAGAAGCAGTATCACCGGAAAGTTGTGATGCGCCTCTTCATAAACCTTGGCGGTGGAGGCCATCCCCATAGCGATCGCCTCTATCGTAAGCAGGCCGCCCGGTTGCAACGGGTAACACTTGAGCGCCATCGCAAGCGTGAAGATGAACTGCGCTACCAGAACCCATCCGGTCAGAAACGGCCCGAAAACCGCCAGGAGGATGGGGTTTATGATAAGGAAGGATATGATCGTCAGCTTGTACCAGAGAGGCGAGGCGCCCATGAAGTTGGCGGCGAGGACTCGTACAATACGCATTTACATTTCTCCATGACACACATGCATTGTCATCCTGAGGGAGCCTGCGACTGAAGCAAGGATCAGCGTTGTCATCCTGAGGGAGGCCCTGCGACCGAAGGATCAAAGTAGAATAAATTGTTCTTTCGATAGATTCTTCGCTTCGCTCATATTGACAACCACTCGCCTCAGAATGCCAACGAGTCGCTCACAAACAGGACGCTATCCTCTGCGCCTTCTCCCTGTATCCGGCCAGTTTCTCCCGGTCTTTCTCCACCACTTCCGGCGGGGCGTTGTCAACATACTGGGCGTTGGAAAGCTTTTTGTCGAAAATACCTATCTCTTTTTCGATCTTGGCAAGTTCCTTCTGCGCCTTGGCTTTCCACTCGGCGATGTCCACCACTCCCTCGAGGTTGACGAACACTTCAACGTCTCCGGCTACGCCCAGGCCTGTGTTGGCGGGCCGTGGGTCGGATGACGCCATCAGGCCGATCTCCGCTCCCGAAAGTTTGCCGATGAACGGAGCCTGCTCCGTTATGATCCTCTCCATCTCCGGGTTGTCTTTCACCCGCGCATGAGCCGAGAGTTTCACCGACGGCTTGACGCCAAGCTCGCCGCGTATGTTGCGTATCGCAACTGTGATGCCCATCACGACGGACATCGTTTTTTCGGCCTGAGAGTCAATGAGTCGCTCGTCGGCTTTCGGATATTGAGCCAGCGCAAGGTAATCGCCGGACGGTTTTATCTTCTGCCACAACTCTTCCGTCACGAACGGCATGATGGGGGAGAGCAGACGCATGATGTTGTCGAGCGTGTGAACCATGACATGCCTCGCGGACTCGCCGCCCGGCTCGTTGCCGTATAGCCGCGGTTTTGCAAGCTCCAGGTACCAGTCGCAGAACTCGCCCCACGCGAACTGGTAGGCAAGCGACGCCGCCTCGTTGAACCGGAACTCGTCGAGCGCGCGGCGCATCCCGATGATAGTGTCCTGCAGGCGGGAGATTATCCATTTGTCCGCAAGCGTAAGGTCGGTTCGGTTTATGTCGGTCTTGGTAAAATCGAAATCCGCAAGGTTCATCAACGCGAAACGCGACGCGTTCCACAGCTTGTTGACGAAGTTGCGGTATCCTTCAATCCTGTTTTCGGAAAGCTTGATGTCGCGTCCCTGCGCGGCAAGGGCGGTCAGCGTCATCCTCATCGCGTCGGAGCCGAATTTGCTCATAAGCTCCAGCGGGTCTATCGTGTTGCCCTTGGACTTGGACATCTTCTGCCCCTCCGCGTCGCGCACTAGGGCGTGGATGTAAACTTTCTGGAACGGGACTTCGCCCGTGAACTTCAACCCCATCATTATCATCCGGGCGACCCAGAAGAAAATGATGTCGAACGACGTAACCAGCACGGAGGTCGGATAAAAAGTCTTGAGCGCTTCCGTCTTGTCCGGCCAGCCCATCGTGGAGAACGGCCACAACGCCGACGAGAACCAGGTGTCGAGCACGTCGGTCTCCTGCGTCAGGTTCGAGTCTCCGCATTTTGGGCATTTCACGGGGTCTTTGCGGGTGACGGTCATCTCCCCGCAATCGGCGCATGTCCACGCGGGTATCCGATGGCCCCACCATATCTGACGGCTGATGCACCAGTCGCGGATGTTATGCATCCAGTCGAAATAAAGGTTCTCCCAGCTTTTAGGCGCGAACTGCACACGCCCATCTTCCACCGCCTTGATGGCAGGCTCCGCAAGCGGGGCTATCTTCACGAACCACTGTTTGGAAAGGTTCGGCTCCACCACCGTATGGCAACGGTAACACTCGCCCACGGCATTGTGATGCGCGTCTTCGCCGACAAGCAGGCCCTGCTCCTTCAACGCTTCCACGATGCGTTTGCGGGCCTCGAACCTGTCCAGATGGACGTATGTCGGCCCGGCCAACTCTGTCATGCGCCCGTCGTCGCCGATAACTTTGATCCGCTCAAGCCCGTGCCGCCCGCCAATAGTAAAGTCGTTCGGGTCGTGCGCCGGGGTTATCTTCAACGCGCCGGTGCCAAACGCCATGTCAACGTAATCGTCGGCGATGACG
>JADGAO010000229.1 GCA_015231995.1 Nitrospinota bacterium
GTACAACGCTGGAGGCTTAACTGATGGAAGCCGCTGTTACGCAGAAACGGGACGTAATACTTGTCGCCGAAGATAATCTCGACGACATGGAGATGATCCGCGAAGCGTTTGCGGAAGCCGTCGGCGACGGCGGGTATGAGCTTCTGCTGGCCAGCAACGGGGAGGAGGCTCTGGAGATACTACTCCAAAGGTCGCTTCCCAGCGGGCGGGACGAGGGGCCTTTGCCGTCGCTTGTAATGCTCGACCTCGACATGCCGAGGATGAATGGCGTGGACGTTATAAAGGCCATACGCTCCACCCGGCGGCTCCGGCGCGTTCCCGTCCTTGTGCTATCAACATCCACCGCATTCCCGGACATAGACAGGTGTTATTGCGCCGGGGCCAACTCCTATCTTGTGAAGCCGCACACGATATCCGAGTTGGCCGATCTGCTTAAAACGACGCTTGCTTACTGGTTCGGCGTCGCGCGGCAACCTTCTAAAAGCAGGGGTGATTGCAATGGGCAGTGAAGAGAAGACACTCATACTGATGATAGACGACAGCGAGGACGACTTCGTCCTGATCAGGGACATGCTCGATGAGGCGGTCCCGGGAAAGTATGAAATGAGCTGGGCTTCGTCATTCTCCAGGGGGCTTAAGATGGCCGAGGAGTCCATTTACGCCGTGGCGTTCCTCGACTACAGGTTGGGCGATGGGGACGGGTTGAAGTTCCTCATGGAGGCCAGAGCAAAAGGCCTCAAAACCCCAATGGTCTTTCTCACCGGCAAAGGCAACTACTGGGTCGGCGTGGAGGCCATCCGCAGAGGCGTCTCCGATTTTCTCGTCAAAGGCGAAGTGACCCCCGCCCTTCTGGAAAGGGCGATTCTGCACGCCATCGAGCGAAACAGGATGCTCATGGCCCTGACGGCCAGCGAGGAGAAGTTCCGCGCTGTTTTCGAGGATTCGGGAACCAGCATCGCCATCACGGATACGGAAGGTTTGATTTCCGATACGAACCCCTGTTTCCAGGATATGTTCGGAGCCAGGGCCGACGCCCTTCATGGACAGCCGTTGGCCAGCCTGGTTTATCCCGGGGACACGCATCCCCTCTCCTGCGCGTTTGATAAATTGCGTAACGGCGCAGGCTCCTGCACAAGCCTGGAGAACAGGTATGTCGGGAACGGGGGCAAGACGATATGGGGCAAGACCCTGCTTTCCTCCATCGCGGGCGAAGACGGGAGCGTACACAAAGTTGTGGCCCTGATCTCCGATATAACGAGGGAGAAGCTGGCGGAAGAACGAATAGCCGAAGTGGCGCGTTTCCCGGAGCAAAACCCTTTCCCTGTTCTTCGCATCGGCGCGGACGGAGTTATAACCTATGCCAACAAGAGTAGCGCCCCCGTCCTGAAAAAATGGGGCGTGTCTGTTGGCGGGAAGGCGCCCGCCGACATGATGGCCAGTTGCGCTTCCGCCCTCGCCTCCAATCTTCTCTCTGAAATCGAGGTGGACTGCGGCGACGTCGTCTTCTCGATAGCTCTATCCCCCGTGCCGGAGATTGGTTACGTCAACGTCTATGGACGCGAGATAACAGAGTGGAAAAAAGCCACAAGCAAACTCCAGCTGGCCGCCAAGGTTTACGAGAGCGCGATGGACGGGATACTGGTCACGGACGCGGACGGGGTCATAATCTCCGTGAACCCGGCGTTCTCAAATATAACCGGTTATACGGCGGTTGAAGCCGTCGGCAAAAAGCCGTCCATCCTCAAGTCCGGGCGTCATGAAGCGGAGTTCTACAGGGAAATGTGGGCGCAACTCCGTAACGTAGGATTCTGGAAGGGGGAGATATGGAATCGCCGGAAAAACGGCGAGACCTACCCGCAGGGGGTGAATATCGCTTCCGTCACCGACGACCACGGCCAGATAGTTCAGTATGTCGGGGTTTTTCAGGACATCACCGACATGAAAGAACGCCAGAAGGATATGAGCTACTATGCCCATCACGACCCGCTGACCGGCCTGCCCAACAGGCTCCTGTTCGACGACCGCCTGCGCCACGCCATAAACAGGGCCAGGCGCGATAACAAAAAAGCGGCGGTCATTTATATAGACCTCGACGGGTTCAAGGAGATAAACGACACTCACGGCCACAGCGTGGGCGACATGGTATTGCAGGGGGTGGCGGTCAGGCTCAGCTCCAGCTTGCGGGTCGAAGACACCATCTCCCGTTTTGGCGGCGACGAGTTCATCATCCTGCTCGAACACACAGGGCACAAACGGGGCCTGAAGATTGTGGCGGAAAAAATACTCGCGGCGGTTCAGGAGCCCTTTTTGCTGAACGGGCTGGAAATCAGCGTGGGGGCGAGCATCGGCGTGGTCATGTTCCCCATCGAGGTTCAAGACCCCGAAACGCTGATAACAAGCGCCGACACCGCCATGTACGCCGCAAAACAGGAGGGCAAGAACCGTGTTGTGTTCTACGGAGACCTGAAGAAGAAACAGGACAAGGCGGCGGGCGCTTCGGCTGGCGATTGATCGGATTTCGCCACTCTAAACCCTTCGAAGGACTCAGGGTAAACTCCGTGAAGAATCTATCGTCATTGTCATACCGAGCAACGCGAAGAATCTATTAAACAGAATATTCTATTATACTTTGATCCTTCGGTCGCCGAGCCGCCATCAGGATGACAAAAACATTGTCATTCTGAGCGAAGCGAAGAATCTATCAAACATAATATTCTATTATGCTTTGATCCTTCGGTCGCAGGGCCTCCCTCAGGATGACAAAAAGAGGCATCCCTCACCAATGGCCGCCAAGTCTCCCTCTGAATGGCAAAGCATGAAAACCGTCTGATTATGCAAAAGCTCTCCTTCAAAAAGCGCGCAGTGGCGAAAAACGCAATCGGAACTTCTGCGCATGATTCGTCAAATAAACAAAGACGGCGGGGGGGCTTTTTAATAAGCGAAGAAAAAGGGTAACATACCCTTGCGGTTATCCGGTTAAACAGATTGAGGTGTGTCATGGGAAACCAGAACGAAAAAAAGATTTCAAGCAACGTAACAGCCACAATCAACGACGTGTTAAAAGTTGCGGCTGTGATTTTTATATTCATAACAGCTGTCGCCACGCTCCCGGCATACGCAGAAACCGCCAAGGGCGAGACGGCTACGGTTTCCACCCATTCTGACGAATCCTTAATCACCAGCGGATTCAAACCGTTTCGCGCGTTATCTTCTGAGCCTAATCAGATCACTGACAGGGTGAAACTACTTCACGGCAACTCCTATTTTATCCTGTCGAACCTGAACAATTTCACATACAAACCTTTCCACGGGCAGAGCATGTGGATAGGCGAGTTTGCGATTCCCGATAGCGGGAGCAGGCTGGAAGTGGTTTTTGACATCGGTTCGAACAACGTCATCGCAGTGGCGGGATATCGTCTCATCGCGGCGCCTTCGCAGTCCGCTCCTGTCCAGGCCACTCCTCCGGCGCATCCGTCGTCTCCGCCGCAAACGGTTTACGCTCCCGCGACACGACAGCAGATGACGCGCAAACCATCTCATGATTACGAGTGGAAACCCACTTTCAATATCAGCCTGGCTTTTGGAGAGACATCCCTGAACAAGGATTACTGGAAGCCGGTGGACAGGCAATTCACCACCAACGTGACTGGCGATTACAACCCCGGTAACTGGCCGGTGAATCTTCTGCTTGAAATCTCCTACAGCTACGATGACACAGGCGGCTACTGGAGTCACCGCAGATATACATCCACCAGCAACTATGTCGAAGGCCAGATGGCGGAGTTCAGCGTCGGCGCGCGGAAATACCTGATTGACTCCGGCATGGTCAGGCCTTATCTATCCGCTGGAGTTTCGAGTGTTTCGGTTGATCTTTGGAGCTCGACTGGCGGCACGGCAGTTACCGACAACTCGTCATCGCTGGGTTATTTCGGCAATGGAGGGGTTCTCCTCGTTGTGAACCGGTTTTATGCGGGATTCGATCTGAAGGTTCTTGAGGGAACCAAAATCAACCTCATAGACGTTTCGGGAGATGCGAACTATAGCCGCTGGTCATTTCTTTTCGGAGTGAGTTTCTAGAACAAAACCGAACAGGGGATTTATGCCGTAAGGTTTTTCCCTTGCTACGCAAAACGTTTGCGCCACCACGCCATATAGTCCTCCTGCGCCTCTCCGCTCTGTGGCCGTTTTGGAGCGGCGCGGGATTCTTCGCTCAACGCAAGGTTTGCGCCGGTGGCGAGAGTCTGGTATGCGTTGACAAGATTTGCGAAACGCAGGTTTGCATCGTCGTCTCTGGAGTTTTTATCTGGATGGTTAACGAAGGCCAGCCTGATATAAGCCTTGCGTATCTCGCCCAGACCGGCGTCGTGGGCGATTCCCAAAATCCGGCGGGCTACGGCTTCCCTTCTCAATATTTCCCCGCGCCATTCGGAGAAAGAAACCGTTTTCCCGTTCATTGGCCGAACCCTTTGCCTGGCTCGAAATCATCCGCGTCAGGCATCTCTTCGTCGTCAAGGTTTTCATCGCGCAGAGAACGCGTATGGTTCGCCCGCGCATCTAGGAATGTCTTTATATGACCGGGATCGAAGGTGGCCGCCGGCATAACGGAATGTCTGCCGGTGTCCGGCTCCACGATGGCCCGCATGGAGACGGTTCTTCCGTACATCTCGAACGCCTGCTCGAACCCTTTGCGGAAAATCGGGCACTCGTCGCTTGAGCACATCCAGAGGAACTCCGAGTTCCAACCAAGCCCGTCGCCGAAAGTGACGGGGGGAAGCGCGACCCTGTCCATCGTTCGCCCGCAATGAGGGCATGTGGGGGGATTCGTAACCGTAATATCGCTCATGGTTCAAGTATACGCGATACGGCGGGGTTTTATCCCTCTCCTTGCAAGGAGGCCGTGCTTAACCCGTCGTTTACGCAACATTGTCATTCTGAACCCTTCGAAGGACTCAGGGTAAACTCCGCGAAGAATCCATCAAATAGGATA
>JADGAO010000022.1 GCA_015231995.1 Nitrospinota bacterium
AAGAATGTTCTATTATACTTCGATCCTTCAGTCGAGGACTCCTTCAGGATGACAACTTTGATCCTTCGGTCGCCAGGCGCTCCCTCAGGATGACAAAAAGAGGCCATTCGGTCGCTAGAGCTTCCCTCGGCAAGGATGACAAAAAAGCATCCCTCGGCAACATCATATTCATTTAACGATTTTCAACGCGCCTCCCGTGGCCAGGTTCAACCGCTCCAGCTCCATGCGGACGCCATAGCTGGCGCGGAGCCATTCCACTTTCGCCTCTGCGTATCTGGAGAGCGCGTCGCCAAGCTCCGTCAAAAGGTTTAGCTCGTACTGCGTCCGGGCGAAATCGAGATTATCCTGCGCCGCTGTGACGCCGGCTTTCGCCAACTCCATTTTTATATCGGCCAGCGAAAGCTCGCCGAGCGCGGATTTTATCTCCATCCGGATTTTCCGCTCCAGCGTTTCCTTCTCGAAAACAAGGGCGGTTGCGCGGGCCGTCAGCTCTTCTTCCCTCGAGCGTCGCGTGAACCCGTCGAAGATATCCATCTTCGCCCGTATCCCCACTTCCCACTTGTTGCGCGACGGCAGACGCCGGTCGGAATCCCCCACCTCGGCGACGCCCTCTATAAGCGGGTAATGCGACGAGCGCGTCTCGCCGATCTGCGCTCGCAATCCTGCTATCCTGTCGTCAAGCTCCTGAGTTTCCGGGCGGGACTTGACCGCCGCGTTGAAAACGCCGGTCTCCTCCGGGAGCGTGAAACGGGGCGGCTCTTCGGATGGCGGCTCCACCTCGAAATAGTCGCCTATGGGGGAGCCGATGAGTTCCTGGAGAGCGGCCAGTTTTATCTCCATCTCTTTTTTCGCCCGTTCAAGCTTTAGCTTCTCGGCGCGGGAAACGGCGTAAAGGCCGGAGACGACTCGTTGCGCCACTAGTCCCGCCTCGTTTTTCTCGCGGGCCTTGTCGTATTCCACATATGCGATGGCGTTGGTCTGCATGAGCGCGTCCACGGTCTGGACGGAAAGCAGGTAATCGTAATACCGCGCCGCGACGTCGTGCTGTAAGACCTGCAATCCGCGGGCAAGACGCCGCTCCGCCTCGCTTTTCTCCAGTTTTCTTTTTTCGACGGCGCCGTTCGTTTTGCCGAAATCGTATATCTTCTGACGCGCGGTGACGGCCCATACGGAGTCGTCCACGGTTTCGGAACTGTCCGGTTGCGGCAATAGACGCGAACGCCCGAACGACGCGGAAACCTGCGGCCACCACGCGCCGTTCTCCGCGTCCACCGCCCCCTGCCCCGCTTTTACGTTTTCTTTGAGGGATTGTATGGACGCGTTGTTGTCTCTGGCGTAGGTGGATAAAGACTCCAGCGTCATGGAGCCGGCGATTTTAGGCCCGGCGAATACAATATGGGCTGAAACCAGCGTGAAGATGGCGGCAGTTAAAATGGCGGGTTTCATTTAGGATCGCTCATGTCGCATCCGCTTTTTTCAAGGCGAATGTTAACCCGCGCGTTAACCCAAGTCAAGACCGACCTCATCTCGATTAACTCCTTACCCTCTCCCCGCCAACTTTGCGGGAAGAGAGCCTGCCCTGAGTCTTCCGAAGGGAAGGCGCGAAGCGCCAGGTGAGGGGTTACAAGCAGTTCTCAATAATATTGACCTAAACGTAGTTCAAACTTAAAACACTGTTTGTAAGCCCTCACCCTAACCCTCTCCCGCGATATGGCGCGGGAGAGGGGGCAGGAGCATCGGTCAACGACTTACGCAAAGGTCTCCTTTTCAGGGGGGCTACCCCACCGGCGCGGGAGTTTACCCTGAGTCCCTCGAAGGGCGCCACATCCCCGAGCTTCGGGGAGGAAAAAGGGGGTTTCAGGGAGACTAAGTAGCAGGGTTTTACATCCGCCAGCCTTGCGTCCAGACACGAAAAAACGTCCTGAAATCGCGCAAAAAAAAACTGGTGCATAGACGCTTGATTTATGTTAGATTCACCGAAGATTTAGAAAAACCACCTTGAGGGAATTCGAGTTATGCTAAATGAAACTTTAATGTTGAAAGTGGACTCCGCCGTTCAAGCCTCCAAGTTGCCTGCAATGGCCGGTAAATCTTTTACCGTTATTACCTCCGAGGCGGTCAATGGCGGCATGAGCAACCTGCTTGTGCTTGCACCCGAAGGTAGCACAGCCGGAAAAGGCCTTGTCCTCCTGAAAGTGGAAGGCGCCCAGCAGATGCCCTACATAGCGGGCCAGACGTTCACTGTCGGCAAATCGCCGATAATAGCCGGTCATGGCGCAAGCAACTGGCTGGTTCTCAAACCGATCGGCGCCAAAGGCTCTACCATAGCGGCCAAAACAGCCATGACCACAGTAGCCGCCAAAAGCGCCGCGACTGGAGCTGGCATTTCTTCTGCGGCCAAAATAGGCGCCGCAAAAACCGCAACAACCGGAGCTGGCACAATATTCACCGGAACCGGGTTGAGCCTCGGGCTTGGTCTGGGTTTAGGCGCTTGGGGTCCATTGATTCTCACGGGCATATTGGGCGCTGGCATTTACGGATACATGAAAAATAAAACCGATGACGCTCTTGCCGAAGAGGCTGTCTAAGGTTTTTTAAAGGTCGAGGGTTGGCAATGCTCTCGCCTTCTGCTGTCAGGCTGTAGGGGCGACCCGGTGGGTCGCCCCTACAGCGGATCGTCTGTCGAAAACGATGATTTTATTTCCCGTCTCAACGATTGAACACAAAATCCAAATTCAACTTCCTCAAGGACGGCGGGGTGAAGAACACCCACGCCGAGCAATTGGGCGACAGCCTCTTAAGGCGCTGTCGCCCCGGCGGGATCGGCGGCGCTGGCGGTCGTCGCCATGGGGACTTCTATAACGATGTCGTGGCATTTGATGCAACGGCCTGCTGGCGGATGCGGCCTGTTGGAATCGGGCAGGATAGGCGGCCCGATCTTGTACATCGTCGAAATTCTGGCCAACGCGTTACCCACCGGGCTGGCCCACCGGCTTCCGGCTGGGGGGCCGTCGCTGAACAGGTGGCAGTTCGTGCAATCTCCCCAATAGGAGTGCGGCATCTTGCGTGTTTTGTCGATAGTGGGGATTTTTTTTATCACCATTTTCCTTGTGGCTTTTGTCACGAAGGGTTTCACGACCGGGTCCACGAACGACGGCTGGACAGGTTTTGGCATACTGCCGAAAAACTCGCCAACCGCCTGTCGGCTGGAATGCAACCCCTCCTCGCCACCGGCTCCCAAAAGAAGGGCCGCCGCCACTGAAAACGCGGCGATGAGCCAGGGAACCGTTTTCTCGATGGATTTGCGGTTCATCTGTCAGCGTAGCTGGTTGGACCAGAGGGCGAAACCCTCGTCGTTGCGAAGCTGGCAAAGACGGCCGTTCAAGGTTATCTTTTGGGCGTAGATGACGGGGTCTTTGGCTATATTGTCGAAATAAAACCCGACGCCGGAAATGGCCGAGTCGTGGGCTATCTCGCATCCGATATACCGTAAAAACCACGAAGGGCCGACAGATATCTCCTGCTCCACGCCATTTGGGCCACTGAGCCAAACGTGGATTTGCCCGTCCTTCTGTTGCAATTCCGACACCTGCTGGACAGTCCCGGAGAAAGCTTTCTCGGGCGCCCGCTCGAAATCCAGCAAGCCGCCCGTCGGCGGAGCCGGTTGGGTCTGGGCGACGTTCATCATCTGCGGCTGAGCCGGTTGCATTCCCGGAGGCGCGGCGAAATCGCTGGATTCCAGCGACGGTTTGGAGTCCGATATCTGATCGGAAACCCATTTTTGGGCGGAGCCGACGTCGTCGAGCCAACCGGAAACCGATGGGCCTGTTTCGGCTTTGCGGTCCACGCTCCAGAATTTGTCGGGAGAATATACCGCCATCCCCACCAGCAGAGCCAGCGTCGGGCCTATGATGATAATGTAGTCTCTATAGTTCACTTTATGCCACCTTTCACTGGTTCACGGCGCCGGGTCATTTATTGCCGCCAAAAAGGGCCGCTTTGAACGATTGTATGGCCCCTTCGATAAATCCCTGTGGCCGGCCGTTCTGGAATCCGAAAGCCTCCATTGCGAACCTGTAAACATCTTTCCATGGAACGTCTTCACCGGACTCGGCAAGCAACCTGTCATGCGCGGATTCCCATGCGGACACCGCGCCGGCGCCGAAATAGCGGTTATTCTTCGAGGACATGATCCTGTCGATGTCCCTAGGGCTTAAGGCCATGACGCGGCCCGGAAACCCGACGAAAAAAAACAGATCCACGCAAAAATACAGGAACGCCCCTTTGCTGAGCTGGACGCCCGAAAGGGACATCAGTTTTTCCGGCGCGCATTTCAACGCCAGATAGCTCCAGTACCTTTCGTTGACGTTGGGTCGCCTGCCGCCATCGTTAAGGTAATCCCTGAATTTTACTTCAAGCGGAATACAGCTATCAATGTCTATCAACCGCACGATCTTGTCGGAGACGCCCTTGCCTATGAACACGTTTTTTATGTCGAGGTCTCCGTGCCAGTAGCCGCTCCGGTTGATATCCCTCAACGCTATGCAGACCCCGGAGAGTATCTCCCTGCAGTTATTCGCCTCCAGCTGGCCCTTTAACGAGTCAAGAGTGGCGCCCTCCAGCTGTTCGTAAAAAATATAACTGCGGTAGCCGCGGACTCCGGGATCGTCTTCCGTCACGGCGTAAACCCTTGGGACGCACGGCGAACACGGCTTTTCGATATGGCTTTTCAGGAACCCGTAAGACGACGGGCGGCTCCTGAGCCTTTTGACGAATAACCTGCGGCCCAGTTCCTCGAAATAGACTCCTTCGGGAACGAACTGTCCGAAATTCTGGCTCTTCCACTCGACCATGGACGGATCGAACTCCACGGCGATTTTCCCGCCTTCGTCGGGCGAACTAAAAACAAACCTCATCGGCGGATCCTATCGGTGTTAAATAAACATTCCATAAAAAACGGCCTTGTCGTCTCCTGTGTCCGAACGCATGCCTTTGAGAAAAATCCTCCGCAGTTTTTTCGCAGACTCTATCCCGCTTTTAGCGAGCGCGCCCGCGATCAGGCCTTCATGGACGTATTTTGCGCCGTCGCTTTTGAGGATCAAGTACTCCATACGGCCCGCCTTGTAGACTTCGTACGGCGTATCGGAAAATTTCATCTGCGGCGCCGCGTCTCCATGGCTGACGACCCTGGCGAATATCCGGTCTTTAAGGGTTTCGCGTTGCCTGGGCGCCTCCCCTTCGCGTTTGACCATCATGCCGATATCGCCGGTTCTGGCTATCAACACCCTGCGGTCCTGTTTTAAAATCACTCCCGCCGCAAAAGCGCATGAGAACGACAGCAATCTCCCATCGGCGGACGGGCCGCGGAACGGCCTGCTTTTCGCGCCGAACATTTCCATAGCCTCCGGTTTTGAAATAAACGACCTCCACTCGTTGGCCCACGCAGTCTGCATCTGGTCTATCGAACCGGAAAACAACCCGTCAATATCCATCTGCGTTTGCGGCCCGCCGAACCAGTCCAGGGCGTTGTTCAAAAAATGATATCCGATGCTGTTGGCCAGATACCTGCTGGAAAAAGCCCCGATGCGATCCTCGTCGCTAGTGGCGTCGGCGATGTAAAACGCGGCCCCTTGGCTGGAGCTTATGATCCCGACCGCGTCTTCGCAAAGCTCCTCGTCGTCTGTATGCCTTTTGCCAGCGCTTACCAGCGCTTCGCACACGAACCTGCTCATCATTTCAGTCCCGTCAGCGCAGGCTGGCGCGCGCGCCCTCTAAACGTCATGCGGCATGCAATTGGGGCAAAAGCCGGAAACGCCGGAGGACATACGGAACAGGCCCCGCAATTTCTGGTAGCTGTCGGTGTTGTCGGCGAGGAAAAACGAGCGGTACCCGTGCTTGGGGCACATACCGGCGACATTTTCCATCTGCGCCTTGCCGCTGTCGGATTCCGGGCCTATGAACGAGGTTATCAACACGGAGGTCTCGTCGTTATCGAAAGGATTTTCGATCGGGCTTCCTTTGGGATAGTTGTGCGCGCCGTCCGAATAAATCAGGCAACGGATATTCGGCGCGGTCACGGGCAACCCGTCCGGCGTTATGCACACGTCTTTGATAACGGCTATATTGTCCGGGCCGCCGAACAGGGCCAGCGACGATTGCAGGCAGGCCTCTTTAATCTGGTGGGCCAGGCTTAAAGCCGCGTTGATGTTGGTATAATGTTTCGTGTTGTCCTGTCCGAAAATAGCGTCTGTTATGGCGTTCTTCGGCATACTTCTTTGAGCCTTGCGCATGCTGGCGCTTAAATAATCCGCAAACTCCTGGGCCGAGCCGAACATCCGGCCTATCTCGTAAACGCTTTTTATGAACGGAAGCCCCTCGCCGTCTTTGGCGACCTCGGCCTCTTTTGAAAAATATATCAGCGCGACATAGGCTTTCTTTTGCGAAGCCTCCATCATCTCCTCCACCAGATCCCACACGCCCCTGGCGACGCTTTTGGCCATCAGCGTCATTTTCGAAACCCGCACTTTGGACGAAGCGAAATCCTCCATGGACCCGGATACGTCGCATATAAGCATCCCAAGCCCTATCTCTGCTTTGGCGGCTCCGCTCTCCTCGTTGGACGCGTCGAGCAATATCATCTGATCGGCGCACTGCGGCTCCGAACAAAACGAACCGGATTGCGCCGCCTCTTCGGCCGAATACTCCTTGCCGCATTCGGGGCAATGATAGGCCTGGCTCCCGGCGCCCGCCTTGTCCTCAACAACGCTTTCTTCCATCCATTCCTCCGGTTTATCCATTATCGGCCTTCCATAAGCGTTATCAGCGGACGGCCCGGCGCACTGCGACCGGGCCTCCTGACAAGCCTACTCCTCCCTCTGGGTGATACGTTGTGTGGCGATATTGCCGATCACTACGCCGACCGCTACAATCAAGGCTTTGAACAGAAATTTGTACATGCGTTGCCTCCTGAAAATACCTGGCGTTAATGTTCCGCGAACTTGTCAGCGCTCCGAACAACCGCTTCGTTGTCATCCGGCGTCCGCAAACCGGATGGATAGCCACCCATCGTTAAAATTGGCCACGCAGGGTTTCATGTTCAAAAACATCCTCGGCAAACATACGTGGCGCTTGAAGTTTCCGACCCTGACGACAAGGTATTCCCTGTCGTTGAAAAGCTCGATATGCTCCTTGTTGACGCTGGGCAACTTTATCCTCAGCAATTTGTCGCCGTTTATATCTTCGAACTGATAGGGAGGCTCCTCGCTGAAGATGGCGTTCGGGGCGTGGTTCCCGAATATGTCGCAGGCCATGGACTCCAGCGATTTCAAACCGATCACTTCCCGGCTGAAACTCCGCACCTGCAGGGTTTTGGCGGGCTGGAAGTGGCTGTTGATTTCATCTATGTATCCGGCCTGATCCTTAACCATCTGGTCGAAATATCCGTTGTTGGCCTCGTCCGGGACTATCTTGTTGATAAGCACCATGTCCACGTTCATCCCGTAAAGGCAGAAATACATGTAAGCGCGCAACGTCTCGTTGATCACCATCTTTTCGGGGGTGCACACAAGGCGGACGGAGGTGATGGCGGTGTCCAGCAGGGTTTCCCGTATGGAATTGAGGTGGGTATAGATAGACCGGAATTTTTCCAGCTCTTCGAGATCGCCTATCGGAGTGACGCCCATTATCCTCAACAAAGGCTGGGCGATGGACGGGACGTTTTCCTTGAGCTTATAAACCTTCTGCAATGACCATTCTATCGTCGAAGGCAGGCTTATGAACCTCATGCTCTCGCCAGTGGGAGCGCAGTCGAGAACGATTACATCGTAAGTGTTCTCCCGCAAATATTTGCTGATGTACAGCAGGCAGACCACTTCGGGCATTCCGGGGAGTATCGCCAATTCCTCGGCGAGCACGTTGTTCATCCCGGAGCTTTTCAGCAAGGTCGACAGGGAGCCGTAAAGATCGCCCCAGTGCTGTTTTATCTCCGCCTGAAGGTCCACTTCCTGGATATCCAGATTGTCGGCGATCCTGTAGGGCCTGCCGCCATGGATGTTGAGAAGGTGTTCCGTAAGCCCGAATGAATCGCTGAGGCTGTGGGCGATGTCTACGGACATAACCATCGTGCGCAAACCGCGCCTGGCGCACGCCACGCCGGTGGAAGAGGCGAAAGTCGTTTTCCCCACCCCGCCCTTGCCGGAAACGAGTATCACTCTCGGCGAGCGGCCTCGCTCGTCAATTGGATGCGGATCGCCAGACATTTATTTCCTTCCCGAGCGAATCGTCGATCGCAATGATGGTTTTGTTCACTTCGAGCACGAGAGCCGGACGCTTCTGCTGAAGCTTGATAATCGAGCCGGGCGTGATCCCTATGCAGAGCAACTTGTTCATGTTGTTGGCGTCCGTAGCGTTGATAAACGCCACTTTGGCCGTCTGGCCCGCGGAAAGGTCGTACACCGGCATGGTGAGGCTGTTGACGGTTTTGGTGGCCTCCTCGCAACACCTGCCCCTCGGTATCGGCGAGCCGTGCGGACAGAACCGGGGATGCCCAAGCAGTGTGCAGATGGACTCCACTATCTCCGTGGCGAGGATGTGCTCGAACTCGCAGGCCGCCACTTCCGTTTCGCTCGGCGTTTTGCGCATCACGTCCACCAGCAAACGCTCGGCGAGGCGGTGCCTTCGCACTATGTCGCTTGCGGCCTGCCGCCCCTCGTCGGTGAGCGTTATGAACTTGCCTTCGAGCTTTAGTATCCCGTTGGACGAAAACTCCAGCAGGGTGGATTCGAATATCCCGTTTTCGTCGTGCGAACGCAGGGAATCCAGCGTCAGGTCGTGGCTTTCGTCAAGGTGCCACAGCAGTTCCATCAATTCGTCTTTTTTGTACGATTTCCCTTCGTGAGCCATAAACTATTTCCCCGAAATCGGCTTTAAAGCAAAGCCCGCATGGTGACGTTGACAGCCACACCAGCGAGGATCGCTATTGCTATGATAGCGCCGTTTATATATATGGACGTTTTGAGCCCTATTTCCTTTATCATCATCATTGTGTTCGACAGGCATGGGATGAACAACGTGATCACCACCAGCCCCACGACGATCTGGATGTAATCGAGTTCGCCGGCGTCGGCCATGTTTTTGAAGTAAACGGCGCCCAGCTCCCGGCGGGCGATGACCATTATGAACACTTCAACCGCCTTGTCCGGCAGGGAAAGCGCCCCGGATATGAGCGGGCGCAGGATTTTTTTAAACAGATCGAGCGTTCCGCTCTTATCCATCAGGAACATCAGCACGGCGGCGGCCATGAACACCGGCGTGGCTTCCACAAGGAACGATTTGACCCGCAGATATGTCTTGCGAACGATGTTTTTCATGTCGGGGGCTTTCAGGCCCGGTAGCTCCAATATGAAACTGGAGGTGTCCTTGCCCATAAAAAGCCTGTTCATGGCGAATCCGCACGCGGCCTGCGTGACCAAAATAGTACCCATCACTATCAGCAGGGCGCTGAACGGCAGTGAGGAAAGTATCGCTATCAAAACGCCGAGCTGGACGGCGCACGGCACGCCGAGCGCTATCAGGAAGGAGGATATCACCCTCTCCCTCCTCGTCTCCAACATGCGGCTGGCCATTGTCGCCATAGTGTTGCAACCGAACCCGACCGACATGCAAAGGGCGGCTTTCCCCGTCAACCCCATCATCGAGAACATCCTGTTGAGCAGAACGCTCAGGTTGGGCATATAGCCGATCTCCTCGAGAAACCCGACTATCAGGAAAAATATCAGGAGGATCGGAGTCACCGTTTCCACCGCGTTTATCAGGCCCATCGTCAACAAGCCGTATTGGCCGAGCAAAAATTCGTTCAGCAACGGAATCGTGACGATAGAGGAGATCAGGGCCACCAAGGGGGCGAAAAAAGCCGCGTCCATGACGCTGGCGATCATGGGGGCAAGGTTGGCAACCCCTTTGAAGGTCAGCCAGATCACGCCCACCAGAATCGGCCAGCCGAGTATGGGATGGCGGAACGCCCTGGCGGTCAGTTGGGAAACGTCGTTTACCGTGAAATGGGCGTGGGACTCGGCTTCCAGCGTCATTCTGTCGGCCCATGCCGACCGCGCCCTGAAAAACGCCTGTTGCACGTTCATGGCGGAACGTCTGCGTTGAAACGCTTTGAGCGTTTTTTCTATATCCAGGCGCCTGTTTTCGCCTAAACCGGCCAGTATCTCCTGGTTGGAGAGGCGCCCTCCCGACAAAAGGCTTATAACCTCCGCTCGGGAAAGACATGACCCGTCCGCCGTCGCGGACGCCCGAATGGAGTCGATAGTTTCGTTAATCTCCGAATCGTCCACGCTCACCCTGGAAGGAAGTATCCTCGCCGAGTCGATGATGGCGAACGCCTCGCTTGCGGAGACGGGCTTGTCCGAGTAGAGTTCGAAGATAGGCGCGCCGAGCGCCCCTGAAAGGTTGGCAAGCGATATGGCCGTCCCGTTTTTCCAGGCCACGTCTATCTTGCTGAGCGCGAGCGCCACCGGGACGGAAAGGTCCGATATCTCCGATAACAGCATAAGAGAGCGCTTGAGCCTGGTGGCGTCCAACATCAGTATGATGATGGAAGGTTTCTCTTTGAGCAGAACGTCCCTGGAAAGCGCCTCCGCCTCAGTCGCCGCGTCCAGCGAGCTTATCCCGGGCGTGTCCCAAACGTCGAAGGTCTTGCCGCCGCAGACAAACTCGCCCTTGACGCAATTGATGGTGCTGTGCGGATAGTTGGAAACTTCGGAATACGACGACGACAGGAAGTTGAACAAGAGGCTCTTGCCGGAGTTGGGAGGCCCGGCTATGACTATTCTCCGCCCCCGGATCTGCGCGCATCCGCAATCGCCTTGCGTCGCATTCGCCGAATCAACGCAGTGACGCATTTTTACTGCCTTTTCGTTTTAAGAAGCCGCGTCGGCGGCTTTGAGTATTCTCCGCCAACCGGCGGCCGGTTTGGCGTTGCCCTTGCCCTTCTCCGCTTTTTGAAGCGCAAGATAGACTTTAACGTCGCTTGCGTGCTCCACTGCGGCAAGAATCTTGTCCTTGAGCAATTCGGCGATCATATGCCCTTCGTACACCTTCAGCGAATCGTCTATGAAAACCTCGACGTCGACATGAAGGTCTTCGCCAACCCTTCTGGCGCGGATATAGGAAACGCCCATAACGCCCGGAGCTTCACGGGCGAGCGCGTACAGCTGTTTCAAGTCCGTAATCTCTGGAGAGCTGTCCATCAGGCCGTCTATGGCCTCTATGACCAGCTCCATCCCCAGCTTTATGACCAGGATGGATACGCCGACGGCGGCTAACGGGTCGGCCAGCGGGAATCCGAACGCCGCGAACGCGATGCCCACCAGAACCGCCGCCGACGAGAAAGCGTCCGACCTGTTGTCCCATGCGTTGGCTATGATGGCGGGGCTGTTGTTTTCCACCCCCACGCAATGCTGGTAGCGGAACATAAGTTCGTTGAGAAAAACCGATATCAGCGCGCCTACAAGGGCTATCTTGGCGGGAGGATCGACTTCGCCGCCCATCAGGTTTTTTATCGAGCCTACGAGCAGGAGCATCGCCCCGCCGACAAGGATCAGCCCGACTATCGCCGACGAAATGAACTGTATATGCCCGTGGCCGTAGGGATGCTCGGCGTCCGCAGGCTTGCTGGAAATCTTCAGGCTCAACATGGTCACGACGCTTGCGACCACGTCTGCGGCGGAGTGAAAAGCGTCCGCCACCATCGCCGCGCTTCCCGCTATTACGCCGAGGCCCCCTTTGAACACGGACAGCCCGATGTTCAGCGACAGCGCGTACCAGAGGACTTCATCGCGGCACTTGCCGCAATCTTCGTATTTCATGATTCCCGAAGGTACTCCAGTATGCTCGATCCGGGAATCCAGTAATTGCCTTTTACGAGCTTGCCTTTTATCTTGCCGCTCCGCAAAAGGCGGACGACCTCGGCCCGGTCCATGTTGAGGAACCGGGCGGCCTGGTGCGACGTATAAACCCTGTTGGAGTTGACGTCATTGACGTATTCGTCCACGATCTGCTTTATCGCCAGCCCGAACGAAAGGATGGTGCCGGCTTTCAACAAGACATTCCACATATAATCTACCTCTCTGGACTTTCCACCGGAACGCTTTTGACGGCATCCCTGCCCGGCCACAGCTTCTCGTACATCTTATGCGTGATCGCTGGCGTGTTAAGGATGTCGTCTGACGCCTTGAAATAGTTATAAGTCTTAAAACCGGCCAGTTTCGCCAGGAAAATCCACGGAAAACTCGAAACCCGCTGGTTGTATGTCCGCACGGTGTTGTTATATTCGTCCCTTCGCATCCCTATCCGGCTTTCGATCTCGACCATGTTTTCCATCAACTGCCTGTAGGTGTGCGCCGATTTTATGTCGGGATACTGCTCCGCCACCGCCATCAGCCGGGCAAGCGGCCCCTGGGCTTCCAGGGCGGCTGTTAACGGCTGTTTAAGCTTATCGGCTTCCGCGGCAAGCCCCGGGGGGACCATTTCCCCGGTCTTGGAGCGGGTTTCGGCCACATGCTCGAAAACGCTCTCTTCCAGGGCCGCATGGTTCAAGGTGATTTTGACCAGATTCGCAAAAAGGTTCGCCCTTCTTTGTATCGCCACGTCCACGAGGGCCGCCGCCGTTTTCACGTTCTCGTTAAGCTCGACAAACTTGTTGTAAGAATAAAGCGTGAACATGAACAGCAGAATCACCGCGCCAAGCGAGGCCGCCAGTATCAGGGAACCGGCCTGCAACGGCTTGATCTGCGCGTCGTCTTCCTTAAGCGAACTGCCGGTGATCCTCCGCATGAATTCTTTGGATCGCTGGATACGCTTGAACTGCGTCTCGCCGGACGTTTCCGCCTCGGAATCAATGTTGTCGCGCTTCATGGCCTCTATCCCTATTTTGTGGACTCTTCAAGCTCCAACGCTTTTTTAAAACATTGAACGGCGTTTTGCTTGTCGTCGGACTGTTCGTAGGCGAAACCCATCGCCTGATACACGTTGGCCGCCTCGGGCTTGATGCGAAGCGCCTCTTCAAACGCTTTTATCGCTTTTGCGTGCTCCGAAATATTGTCGTAAGCGAGCCCAAGCCGGTATTGGATCGAAAAATTGTTCGCGTCGACGCCTCTGGCGTCTTCAAGCACGGAGACGGCCTTATCGTAAGCCTTCATGTTTATGTAAACCATCCCGAGGGTGGACGCCGTGCGAAGGTCGCGCTTGTTGAGCTTTCTGGCCGCCTCAAGAGCCTCCACCGCCTCTTCATTCCGGTTGAGTTTCATCAGGCTCGCGCCGTAATAGTAAACGGCCTCCGCGTCGTTCGGGGTTTCTTTGCAAACGCTCTCCAGCAGTTCGGCCGCGTCCTCGAATCTGCCCTTTTTGGCGTTGGAGATTCCGCGCGACCTGTAATAGCCTATTTCCGACTTGCGCTCTATTGAAAAGACAGAACGATAGCTCGAAACGGCGCCGGACGATAGTTTCTTGGCCATATCCATCGCCGCATGCAGATAAAGTCCCGCCGAATCGCCCGCCTTCTTGATGTCGGGAAGGCGATCGTTCTTCTTTTTACCCATCGTAACCTCCTTAAGTGTTCAGTAAATTATCTTGTGGCACTTGTCGCACGGCCCACGGTCCTGATGGGGACTCGTCGAGCCGGCTCGTATCGGCGGCGGCGGCAAAGTCACTTCGCCGGGGTCGGGGACAAGATGCCCCGTCGTTCCGATCGCGTGACACTTGTCGCACGGCCCCCTGTATGGATGAGGAGTTATCTCACCCGGCAGAATCATCGGAGCCGTCTCCAATTGCGCGAAACCCAAGGGGCCTCGCGCCCGCAAAGTGAATGTCTTGACGCTTCCGCCGCGCATGGCCGTAATCATGACCGCGCTACGGTTCATCACCCGTTTGGAAGCCTCGCTCAGGTCTCGAAGGGTCAGAACCGGCGTGTCACCCACTCCTATCATTATATCACCTGCCATAAGCCCAGAGTCGGCCGCCTGCATGGTGACTTCGTCTATCAGAAGCCCCTCCATAGACATATTCAGCCCCAGCTTGCGTTTAAGCTCGGTCGTAAGCTCCATCGCCTCCATCCCCTGCCAATGCCCCTCGCTGACCTGTATCCTCGCGCTCCGCCTGGGGGCGGTTTGCGGCGCGGCCAGGACGGTTCCGGCGTTTATCCCGGCCGGGACGGAAGGGGCGCGGATAAGCGGCGGAAGAGTCTCCATCATCTCCGGTTGCGCGGCGTTCTGCGTCAATCCTCCCGCTTTCCGGCTCTGCGGCCCGGTGACGGCGAATATCGCCAGCGCGGCCAGCAACACGGCGGCCCCGGCGGTTACAAATAGCTGGTCTCTTCGCATTACTGTATTAACATCCTGAACGAGATCAAAAGCATCAACCCTGTGTAAATCCATCGCAGGACGTTCACCGGCACCACTTTGGTCAGCCAGGAGCCGACCATTCCGCCGACGTAAGCGCCGGGAGTTATGATAGCCGCCAGCGTCAACGGGACTGTCCAATTAAACTCGCCGATCGAAACTCCGTGAATGACGGAAACCACCGAACAGACGAGCGACGACATGAACACGAGCACGGCGCTGTTTGCGATCGCGGTCTTTAACGGCTGTTTGCCAAGATACTGCTGGAGCGGAACCTCGATAACGCCGCCGCTTATGCCCAGAATACCGCTGACGACGCCCATAGGGAGGGCCAGCATGGCCTGCAACGTCCTGCTCCACGGAGCGTCGCCATCCCCCGTCTCGCCACCGGCGGATTCGGCTCCGTCGCCTCCGTCCCTGGCGGACGCTCCCGATACGATGTCGTTGAGAATCTGCACAGCCACCAGGAAAGCGAATACGCCGAGTATATGTCTTACCGTGGTCGCATCGAGATAGTTGCCGGCGAAATAGCCGATGATGACGCCCAGTATCGCCCAGGGAACGAGGGGCGTGACATGGTCCCACGAAATAAGGGACGCCCGGTTATAGCGTAACGACGCGGCGCCGTATATGAAAATGTTCGTGATGTAAGCCACCGGGCGTATGAGAAGCATCCCATAGCCGAACACGAGGATCAAGCCTGTCACCTTGATTACCCCGCCGCCCATCGTCATCATCCCGCCGCTCACCCCGGAAATGAAACCGAGAGCCAGCAGGCCGATGACCGACTTGAAGGAAAAACCCCACAGGGTAGTCCCCGGGGAATGCTCGACGTCAACCGCCGCCTGGGACTGGACAGGGAGCGTCCCGGCGACATTCAACCCTATGGCGGCCGGATACGGGCTTGTGTTGGCGCCCTGCTGATTGACATAATTTCTCGCCATCTCCCACCATCCGCCCCTAGCGGAGGTGGATGGAGCCGTTCCGGCGACGCCAGCGTCCAGCGGCGATCGGAAAGCCGCATTCCTCCCGGTTTCCGGTTCGCCCAACGGGGTTTGAAAAGGCGGAGGAGGAGGCGCGACAGACTGCGCCAGGCCTCCGGGGGGTTGCAGATCGACCCCGAATTGAATGTTGGCGATATCCTGGAAATGGGTGGCGATTATAGAAGAGGGGATGGTAAATCCGGTCAGCGCGCCGCCCGGACGCACAATAGCCACGTTCATGCCGATGACGGAGCCGTATGTGTTGACAAGCGGCCCGCCCGTCTGCTCCCACGAATTCACGGCGTCCGAGATTATCATGTTGGAATATATCTCTTTGCCGACATTTACGGAGCCGCTTACGTCAAGAATGGTTCCCGGGCGCAACGCGGTCCCGGCATTGCCGTACCCGCTGACGGCGAATACTCCCTGGCTCAGGCTCACCTGAGCGTGATCCTCGAAACTGAGGAACGGGAACCTTTCCACCGAGATTATCTTGATCAAAGCCAGGTTGTGCTCCGGCGCGACCTTCACTATCTGCGCGTCGTATTGTTTCGGGCCGGTGGCGGACTGGAAGACGGCGACCAGGTCGGGATACGGCTTGATTATGTTATGCGCGGTGATGGCGTATCCGGACGGGTCAACGATAAAAGCCGACCCCACCGGTAGCGGGGCCTGGTTCCCGTTCCCGGCGGAAGCCCCGGAAACGCTTATAACCGCGCTCTGCGGAAAATGCCTCGCCAACGCGACATTCTTGCCTACCGAACTTAGTTTTCCAAAAGGCCACACTTTGGTTACGGAGGAAATGTCCCGATTCGCCCTATCCCCGGAGACATGGAACGCCCAGATGATGGTCCAGAAATAGAAAAGCGCGATGGCCACGGTCATGGCTTTCCATGGACGCTTGCAGAAAGCAGGGCCTTTATTTCCCGGATTGCCGCTCACTTGTCACACACCTCAATGATCACCCATGGACCGCGAATCATTTCTGCGCCGTCCGGCTCAGTTGCGCCAGCTCCTCTTTGGCCGTCGCTATCTCCGCCGAAAAATCGCCATCGGGCACAAAATGGGCGTTGACCGCACCGACATGGCCCACCGAATTGGAGATAGCCTCTTCCACTTCCTCCGTCAATTTTTTCGCCTTGAGCGTTTTCTCCTCCGGGTCGACCACGACGACGATGTCTATCCACAATTCCTGCCCGATCCGCCGGGTCTGGATTTCCTTGACGGACTTGATCCCCTCGATCCCCAGAGCGGTCTGCCTTATTTTCTCGACAGTGTCTTTGGGCGCGCTTGAATCCATCAAGCCCTGGAAAGCCTCCCAGAACGTCTCCCCGCCAAGATAGAAAAGATGCAGGGTTTCGCTGATGGCCACGGCGGAGTCGAGCCAGGTGAGGCCGAGGTAATGCGAGCCGATTATGCCAACCGCGACCGCGATAGACGAGTTTTTGTCCGAGTGATGGTGCTTTGCCAGCGTCATCACCATCGGGCTGTTTATTTCGCAGGAGACGCAACTGGTGTAGTCGCTCATGACATGGTTGACCACCACCGAAAAAACCGCCGCCCAAAGGGCGATCAGGTGCGGGGCCTCGTGTTTGCCCTCAAGCAGGCTCTCGGCGGCGTAATAGAAGATAAGCCCGGTTATCAGCAGGAAAATTATGCTTACCGCCCCGGCCAGTATGAACTCGACCTTGCCGTGGCCGTAAGGATGCTTCTTGTCCAGCGGCTTCTTGGAGGCTTTGAGGCCGACGATGATAAGGGCCGAGGTGAAAACGTCCTTGGCCGAATACAGAGAATCCGCGACAAGGGCCTGAGAGCCGGAAATAAGCCCGGTAAAAAGCTTCATGGCGACCAGGGCCATGTTGCAGATGAGCCCGATCCAGCCTACGGACTCATAACAGACTACGCACCTTTTATATCTCACTGCCTATACGTCGAAAATGCGGCGAATTGCTTACGGCCACAGTTATTGAATAGGAATCCGGTCCATCCCCGGTGAAGCGAGCGCAGACCGCTTGCCCCCCCCGGGCAGGGAACTGGCGTAATTGGCGATAAGGTCTATTACGCCGTCGAAGCGGTCGAAAGCTTTCGGATACACTCTCTTCGCCACTTCGTAAGCCAGCGCGCCCGCGAAAGCTCCCACAAAAACGCCAGCGAGGAATTTGCTCATTTCGCCTCCATGGTAGTCGTCAGGTTTGCGGATTCATTCATCGTCTTCTTCCTTATTCTCTTTCTTCGCTTTCTTCCTGCCGTTAACCGCGCCGGCCAGATGTTGCAGAGTGCAGACAAGAAAACCGACCAGCACGGACGCCCAGACTATAATGATCAGCGGGAGATGAACCTCCGGCCCGAATATGAACCTTATCGTCACCTGGTTGAGGTTTTGCGCCGAAAACACCAGCAACAAAGCCCCCAATACGAGCGAAATTACGAGCCTGGGCATTCCACACCTTTATTCAATTCGAAATCCGCGCCCTCAACGCCCATAAACAGGCGCGATTGAAGGGCGTCTGGCGCATACGAAAAGTTACCGCCGGACCACGTCTCCAACCTCGTCCCAATACTGATGCGGAAGGTCCATGGCCAGCTTCAACCCGCCGGAGCAACCCGCGTAATCGGGGTCGTCGACGGTCTGCACTTTCACGTCTCCATAATCGGACAGCCGGTCCGATATATATTTATCCAGGCCGCGTATCTTCGCGCCCCCTCCGGCCAGATAGATGTTCTGCAGGGCCGTTTCCTGCTCCTCCGGGTCGAACCCGATAACGATCCTTTCGAGGTGTTCTATAATATCCGGCATGATCGTCTCGCACGCCGACCCGACTATATCCGTCAAATCGTAAGAAACCGGCTTGCCGTCAACCCGGAGCTTGACCGTCACGGCCTTGTCCGGTTTGCCGACGAACGAGTGTTGTTCTTTTATCCTCTTGGCCAGGTGGAGCGTCATCTGCACGTCGGGATAGGCTTCGGATATTCTTTTCTCAAGCACTTTATCTATGTAATCGCCGCCCTTTAAAATGGTGACCTGGTCGCCCAACCCCGGCACGGTGCCTTTCATGCCGCAAATATCCGCAGTGCCCGCCCCGATATCTATGATTATCGAGTTCGTCAGCTTCTGAACATAATAGGCGACCATGAACGGCTCGGAGACGATCATGGCCACGTCCAGAACGTCCTTGGCTATCGCAAGGAGGGCTTCCTTGCTACTGAACGACGCGATGGCCGGAACGCCGATTATGCCGACCTTGAACGCTTCGTCGTTCGGGTTCGCCAGGGACACCGCGTGTTTAAGCAGGTCGCGCGCCGCTTCGATGTCGCGCTGGCTTCCTTCCTTGAGCACGCCGTCTTCCAGCGGGAAAAAAAGGTCGAGGTAAGAGCGTTTTTCCAGGGCTTCCGATCCGTAAGCCACATGAGACCCCAGCACCTTGGCGCTGATGATGTCTTTCGGATAGCCTATGACGGAATCGACCGACACTCTCACGTCCCTGTTGGTTTTCACCATAGTCCTCGACGTGCCAAGGTCTATTCCCATAAGCAGGCTGTTTGCTTCGCCCATCACTCTTTTTCCTCCTGAAACCTTTTGTGCTTTGATGATTAACTGCGACAATATCCGCTCTTTGGCCGGATCGAATTCGTCGCTTTTTTTATATACCGACAATATTCCGGCTAGTTCGCCGCGCAACCAACCCAATAATTCGTCCCTTCCATTCCCGGTGACGGCGCCTTTCATCAACCGCTCTGGCTAATACTCCTTTAGTCGGCGCTTTCGTCCTTTTTGCCGGATTTACACACGCCTTTGACCGCATTGGCGATCCCGTTGGCAAGATCAACCGGCGCGGCGACAGCGCCCGTCGCCACATAACCGGCCAGCGTCCCCACGCCCTTGAACAGCGACACGACCGCGTCGGCGGCGGCTTGGGTCGCCTTGGCGGCGGTTTCTCCGGCGGCGGCGAAAGCTCCCTTGCCGCCTCCGCTCGAGTCTTTGCTTCTGCCGGCTATCTTCTCTCTGGCCGACGATGCGGCGTCTCCAATGGAGTTGACGGCGGATTTCCCGATCTTGGTCACGCCTTTTGCGCTAGAGGTCACTACGCTGACAATGCCGGAACCCAAAGGCTCCACCTTAACGCGGATCGTTTTATCGGACGAACCTGCGGATTGATGTTCCGAAGACTCTTCTTGTTCGGCGCGTCCGACCATCGCTTCTATTGCGGCTTTGGATTTCATGTCTTTCTCCTTGGAGGTGTCACGTTCATCTGTTTTTTTATTAGCAGTGGCCGCAATATCGGCCAGGCTCCTGGCTTGTTCCTTCTGGGGTTTCCGGTCGCGGCTTTCGTCCCTGGACCCGCTTTTAACCATTCGTTCCACAGCCTCTGTTTTATGCGATTGATTGACCAGCGCGTCCCTCATCGCCTTGCTCGTCTTCGAGTCCGCTACGGAACCATGGCTATCTTTTGATTTTTTCATAAGATCATCCCTCGTCTCCAAATCGTCGTCTTGATTTACGCCCCGGACCTCTACTACCCCGCTCTCAAAACTTTCCGCCGCAATAACCGGCGCCTCTTCACGCTCGTTAACGGCCACTGACGAATAGCTCGACTCCGCCTCCTCGACGACGGTTTCCGCCGTCAACTCCTGCTCGGCCATCGGGGCTGTCAGTTCCTTCTCAGGCTCCGCAACCCTCTTTTCGACCTCGGCGGTAGCGGAAAGGATAGGCTCGGCGACCGGCGGTTTACGGGTGTCCGCCACGATTATTGTTTTAACCGTCGTCGGGGCAGGCGCGGCAAAGGGCGCGTCCTGACGCGCCAGCCCTTGCCATGCGGCCGTCAGGTCTCTGCTACGGTTTTCTTTTCGAGGCGCCTGAAACTGGCTGGATTGAGGAGCCTCTTTCTTTAAAACGACGCCATGTTTGGCCTGGCCCCTTCCGGCCGGGGGAATGATGCGGTTTAAAACATTTATCCACTCGCTCGCCGACCGGCTGGAGCCGGATTTGGACGCGTCATTGCCCTTCGAGCCGGTTTCTCCCGCGTCACCGCCTCCCGTACCACCGGATTTGCCATATTCGTTCATATCCGCGCTCACGGCTCCACCTTCCAATCTATTACTTCCTTCGCCAGATCCATGTAATCCTCGGAGCCGCGTGAGGAAGGTTTCCAGTTGACGATGGCCTGCCCCATCGCAGGGCTTTCGGCAAGCCTTATATCCCGCCTGATGACCGTCTTCGGAATGTACTTCCCGTAGCGGCCCTTGAGCAACATCACGGTTTCCTCGGAAAGTCTCACCCGCTTATCGTAAAAAGTCGGGATAACCATGGATAACGACAGTTTTTTATTCAGCCGCTTTCTCACTATCTCGATCGTGTCTATCAGTTTTTCCATCCCGACAAGCGCGAAAAACTCCGCCTGCGCCGGGATGAACACTTCTTTGACGGCCGTAAGCGCGTTGATCGTGAGCATCCCCAGATACGGGGGGCAGTCTATGAAAACGAAATCGTATTTGCCGATAATGCTTTTCAATCCGTCGGCGAGCACTCTTTCCCTGCCCACTTTGTAATTAAGCTCGAACTCCGCCGCGGAAAGGTTGAGATGGCTCGGCAAAATGTCCACATTCTCAAGGCGGGTAGGAACGACTATTTCGTCGGCCGTCGCGCTCTCCGAAATAAGCTCGCAAACCGAAAATTTCAACTCCCCCATCGAGATGCCGGAATAAACGCTCAAATTAGCCTGCGGGTCCAGGTCGACCAAAAGCACGCGGTATCCCATTTTCCCCAGACATGCGCCCAGGTTGAAAGCGGTGGTGGTCTTGCCGACCCCGCCTTTCTGGTTGACCACGGCGATTGATCGCATCGCTATTGCCTGAGGACGGTTATATATTTGCGCCCGTCCCTGCCGACGATCATCGCAACGCCGCTCCGGAGGTCGGCGGAGGTGATGGCCGCGTTAAGCGCCTCCGGGGTGTTGACCGGAGCCTGGTTCATCGCCACGATCAAATCGTTCACCTGCACCCCGGCCAGGGCCGCGATGGAGTTGGGATCAAGGTCTTTTACCAACGCCCCCTGGGACACGGCTCCCGCCCCGGTCGCGCCCATCGTCCCGGCGAGCGGATCAAGCTCCATCCCCGCCCATTCGAATTCTTTTGGAGGCGCCGGTTGGGCCGTGGCCCCGCCGACCGGAGCGGCCGGCTGAACTGGCGGCGGAAGCGTGGCGTATTGAACCGTATCCGGCGTTTGGCTCATCGCGCCGGGCAACGTCATGCTCAAATCCTGGCGCTGGCCGTTGCGGTAAACCGACAGGCGCACGCTCTTTCCGGCTCCATAGGCCGACAGGACTTCCATAAGATGGGCCGGCGATTCGATCCGCTGGCCGTCAACCTTGAAAATAACGTCCCCCCGCAACAACCCGGCCCCGGCCGCCGAGGAAGCCAAAAACACCCTGGCTACGCAGGCCCCGGTTGAGACCGGGGATTGAAGCTGGGCTATAAGCGAGTTGTTGAGGTTTATCAGCTCCATCCCGCCCAGGTTGATGTTGGACGGCGAAACGGCCCCGCCCGTCTGGGCCATGTTAAGGCCGACAGCCCCGCCGGGGCCTGCCGCAAACTGGCCGCTTGAAACGGCTCCGCCAGCCATCCCCTGCTGTTGCGAACCGGCCGGCAGTATCGAATGGCAATTGGCGCACAGCCCGCGGTTTTCATGGGGGCATACGGCGTTGGCCGGTATCGGAGGCGGCGGAACAATAGCCGCCACCCGCTTGCCGAACCTCGGCTTCACGTTAGGAACCGCGATGGTTTCGTTTATGAATTCCCTGGCGTCGTTTATCGGCACGGCGAACCCGACGCCGTTGAACGCGCCCGTCGTCGTATAAATGGCCGTGTTGACGCCGACCACGTAGCCGAACTCGTTAACCAGCGCGCCGCCGGAATTGCCCTGGTTTATCGCGGCGTCCGCCTGGATGAGGTTCTTGTGCGTGACGCCCTCGATCATCACCGACTTGCGCCTGCTGGAGACTATCCCCTGGCTTACGCTCTGCTCGAGGCCGAAAGGACTGCCGATGGCGATGACGGGATCGCCGACCTGAAGAAGGTTAGAATCGCCCAGAGGCGCGGGCCGGAGGGCCACGATGGGGTCTATCTTGAGCAGGGCCAGGTCGCGCGACTCGTCGAGCCGCAACACCTCGGCCGGGTAATTGGTCGAGCCGCCGGAAGCGAAGACCGTTACGAACACTTCGGTGGCCTTGTCCACCACATGGAAGTTCGTGAGTATATAACCGTCGGAGGTGACGATTATCCCGGAGCCGATGCTCTCTACGCCCACCCCGGAAAAGGGTGTGGCGAACTGCGCCCCGTTGTTTTGTTGCTGGCCTGGCGCGTTAAAACCCTGGCTCAACCCGGCGGATCCCGCAGAGGCCGGCGAATAGCTCCTGGTGGCGCTTATGTTCACCACGGACTGCTTGAGAAGAGCCGCCACATTGCGGAACGAACGGGCCGCCACCGGCACGGACACCGGCGCC
>JADGAO010000230.1 GCA_015231995.1 Nitrospinota bacterium
ACAGACCTGTCGTCTGGCAGGTTTTCCGCTTTCCATTTACCCGCGTTTATCCGGTCGCTCTCCAGATAAACCCAGTCGCCTGAGGCAATACCGTTGGGCGTGTGGAAGACCGGGCCGTTTTTGCGTAATGCCCGCGCCCGCGCCGCCATCTCGCTGGAGACGGCGCATACAACGTCCGCCTCGTTGAGGATGAAATGCGTCAACCACCCGCGCCGCGCATCGTGGACGCCTCTTTCAAAATCGTTTCCCCGGAACATCACCACGCTTTTGCGGTTAAGCCATTTCGCCCACAACGTGGCCAGATAGCCTTCCACTCCACCGCCGAAACCGACGAGAACCGAGCCATCCATCTCTGCGCGTCGTCTCCAGAAAAGCTCCGCATAATCTTCTGCGGAACTATTGTCATCATGTGGCCGCATGGCAAACGTGGAGTTAAACAGGATGACGTTGACCGCGTGCCCACGGTCTTTCAGCGAATTGACTATCCGGCCCGAAGACTCCGCCATCCCACCCCGCTCCGGCGGATGACGCGGCGTGATCCAGGTTATCTTCATCAACTGTCCTGGAAAGAGTCGGGCGGGATGGAGTCATCGGATAGGTCGTCAGAGCCTCCGGTGGAGTTGAAAGCCATGTAGTCGCCGTCGTCGTAATCGGAATCGCCGGACGACTCCCTCTCTCTTCTGATACGCGCCCGCTCCATCTCCCAATCCGTTTCGCCAGTCTCGTCCGCCCCATCCGAATTGTCGTCCGCCGCATTATCTTTCGCGGCGAAACACTCCACGCAGTAAGGCGAGCCCTGGGAAAGCCTGTAATGCGCGAAACAGATGGCCTTTCCGCACTCCGAGCAGGAGGCGGTCGCGGAGGCCCCGCATACTTTGGGAGTGAATATTCCCGCTCTGGCCTGACATGTGTTCATTGGATACGATTATCTCCTCTATTTCTTTTCGCTGGCGCGATACATGAATATAAGAAGGCGATCTGTCTGATGGACAGGGCTGGCTTCATGCCGACTTCCGATCCGCCTTTCTCGGCGAATCTCATGTCAAGAGTGACCCTTTTGGCGCCCGCTTTGGAGCTCACCAGCGTTCCGGCTGGAGTTAAGATATTTTTTCTAACCGCATAGACTCGCGGATTGACGACAAGCCTCATCCGGGTGAGGACTCTTCTTTTTATTTTTTCCTTCGTTTTGATCTTGCCTCTCGGATTCTTCTTCTTTTTTACGACAACCGTCAGCGACTCGAAACGCTCCATCAAAATCCTGTTGCCGTCGCGCAGGTGGATCGCCAGCGTCATCAACGGCCGCTCGAACAGCTCGGAGGTTATCTTGTAGTAAGGGGCGTTATGCGGCTCTGTTTTTACGCCGGAGCTGTATTCTTTTCTCCGCAACTGCGCGATGTCCATGTTTAGCGCGATTTTCGACCTGTCCTCAATGTCGGCGGACAAGAGTTTAAGCAGAGGGATCAGGTAGTCGCGGAAATCGTTTGGAAGGTCTTTTTTTACGCATCCCCTGTATGAAATCAGAAAATAAACGAAAAGCAGGAGGAAAATAAGCGAGAGATACCCAACCGCGTCAATCTCGGAAATATTCCATATTATGACATCCACAATTGACGCTATAAAACAGAACGCCGCCGCCCAGCCTGACCTGCTCTGTTTTTTCTCCACCTGCGTATCGTATTTTTCAAGCATGTCGAGAAGGTAGAGGAGCCGTTTTAACGTCCACGCGCCTTTTACCTTTTTCGTCGCAACAGCCGTGTTAACGCTCAACGATCCTTCGCCTGCCATCCGCGCCTCCCTTCAGTTTTCCGTGTAAACTTTGCGCAATTTCTCCATAAAAGAGCTACGGCTGAACTTATCTTCAAAACTCTTTCGAGCGTTTCTTCCAATCGTCTCCGCTTTCGCCGGGTCGTCAAGCAGGGCCGTCATCCCCACCGCAAGGGCGCGGGGCGAGTCCGGCGTCACCAGCAGGCCGTCCACCCCATTTTCCACCAACTCCCGCGCGATGGCCAAATCAGAAGCAATAACCGGAACGCCCATCGCCATCGAGTCAATTATTTTTATGGGACACGCCCCCTGTGTCTCGTTCCGCTCGCACCGGGCAAGAGGCGCGACGCTGAACGCGGAGGAAGCGTATAACGCCGCAAGCTCCTCCTTCGGCAAAGCGGTTTTTATCTCGACATTTTCCTCCATCCCAAGCTTGTGAACGAGCTTTAGATAGGGCTTGAGATATTTTCTGTTCGATACCGCCATAGTCAGCTTAACGTCGTCCCTATGCGCTATCAACGCATACGCTCTGAGCAGTGTTTCCACCCCCTGCCATGGCGCAAGACAGCCGGAATAGAGTATCCGTTTTTTGCCGTTGGCGATGGGCTTCTGCGACGGGGCCGCTTCGTCAATATCCGTCGTGTTCGGGATGACGGTAATTTTTTCGCGAGCCACTCCGCGCGAGACGATGTAATCCGCGTTCACATCGCTAACCGTTATTATCCGGTCGGCCTTTGAAAGACATAAATCCTCCATCCCCCGTATCCGGTTAAGCAGAGCGTTGTTTCGCTCTAGAGCCGGATAACGGCACGGCAACTCTATAGAAGGAAAACCGTTGACCTCGAAAATCTTAAGCGCGCGTTTAGAGGAATAGTGTTTCAATATCGGAATGCCGCCCCAGATATCGCGGAAGTGGACGCTGGTTAAACCACCGTTAGCCCTGTTTAGCAGGCTCCAGACGAAATCGCCGAAAATCTCCGCTCGTTTGAGAAAATTTGGATGCATCATCCTGCAACGCAAAATCGTCAGGCCGTCTTCCATCTGCGCTTTTGGGTCGTCAATGGTTCCAAGGCAGGCCAGCGCGGCTGTTTCCTTAAAGCCGCGAATAGCCTTCAGGTTTTGGGCGATATGCGCGGATGCGCCTTTGGCCGAAGGAAAAATGTCGAACGCGGTCAACAGTGTTTTCAAGATTGAACCCATGCGTTTTTATAGCCGCCACGGCGTCAACGGGAATTTACTGTATACCCGTAATCCTCATTAGGTTGTGGAATGGCAAGCTTCGGTATTTCTCTTATATTTCTCATCTAGCCTCGGTCAGCGCCGCTTTTTTAAAAGCCATTGGAGCGGCGATGTTGCCGAACGTTTCTTTTGTGCCGCCTGTGCCCGATATTTCGATGGTCCCGTAATCTAAAATCCGCCCTATGATGGTTTGGTCTATGCTTATATTTTCAATTTTAGAAGCGTTCATTTCCAGCGTACGCCGCGAAATCAGCCCAGTTTTTATAATCACCCTCCTGTCCGTCACCGCGAACTCGGACGATTTACTTTTTATGAGAGAGTTGATTCCAGTAAGCGCGGCGGCGGTGATCAAAACAGAGCCTATTACCAGAGCAGACAATCCGGTGTTGGTCTTTACGTCCAGAACAAAACCCCACACAAACGGGACAATTCCTATTACCAACAGCGCGATGGCGGCAAAATAAATATTCCAATGCAATTTCGCCCTGTACTTGACCGTTTCCCCGGGCAAAATAGCGTTTTCGACGTATCCCATAAATATCTCCGTAAGAACTTTTAAAGAGGAATCCAGCCTGCCTATCAAAATCAGACAGACGACGTCATTATATCCTCTTACTCACCCTCACCCCCTCCATTTTTTACGTTTAAAGAATAGTCCATGCGGCATGGTTCAAGCTTTCCACTTTCGCAGTCTTTAGCAAGGAGGAATAGCGCAATGCTCCGGGGAGGCCGCCGCGTTCATCCTGTCCGTGACGCTCTTCGCCCTGGGCTCTTTCGTTCTGGGCGGCGTGGTGAAAAACACCCTTTTGTCCCCCTTAGTAAGGGGGACCGCAACGCAGTTGCGAGGGGGTTTAACCTCCCGGCGCTTTGCGCCACCCCCCTTGTCAGGGGGGCTACCCCTCCGGAGCTGGAGTTTACCCTGAGTCCTTCGCCATGCTCAAGGACAGGCTTTGTCGAAGGGCGCCACCTCCTCGAACTTCAGGGAGGGGAAAGGATGGGGCCTTCGTTTCGCCTTCAAATGTACAAGAACACCCCGCCTGGCGGCGGAAAACACGCCTAAAAGATAGCAACGACCGAGAGGATACGAACCATTATTTAAAGCAATTCGGTCTGATTCTTTTTTCCCATTTCCTCGCGTTTGGCTCGTTTGAAGGTATGTCCACCACGCGACATATCAGGATAACGCGCCTGCTCTTTGCCACTGAGCAACCCGTCTATGGTCAGAATCTGAATTTTAGGAAACGCGCCAAAACTTGGCGACTCGTAAAACCCGGCGCTGACAGCTTCGCTCACCATTGGCTGGGTCGGCTCTGCGAGAGTGACGAACAATCCGATTTGGGCGTTTTCTCGTTCGACGGTATTTTTCAAATCGGCGATCATGGTTCGCGTCACACTGTCGCCACCCTTCACAGAAACGATGATTTTCTTGGGCGCCGTCGCATCGTCCTGGAAATATATCAGCCCGTCTACGCCGCTGTCAGCTCCCTTTTTCTTTCCCTGATACGGTTGCGCGTTCACCAGTGAACAGGCCCACCACTGAAACTGATACTTGTCCCGCAGAGCCAGATTGCGGGCGCCTCCCAAGTCTTTGGGGGTGCCGTGAACGTCAAACCGGATGCCGGGAAACGCATCACGCAACCTCTTCTCTATCAGCGATACGGCAAGATGTGTGATGTCTATACCCATCCATTTGCGCTTGAGCTTATGCGCGGCATGAACCGCAGTGCCACACCCGCAGAAGGGGTCTAACACCACATCGCCTTCGTTGGACGAGGCGTTGATAATGCGCTCAAGAAGCGCAAGAGGTTTTTGCGTGGGATAGCCGAGAGACTCGGCGGCGGCGGCGTTCAGGGCCGGTATATCGGCCCAAATGTTGGTGACAATGCTACCTTCTTGCTCCGCCAAATAGCGTTTCAAGCAAAGTCGCTTAGAGTGAGCAGGGGCTCCATCAGCATGCGTTGGATAATAAATACGGCCT
>JADGAO010000231.1 GCA_015231995.1 Nitrospinota bacterium
CTCCACCGGCGCGAGTACGCGCCACCTCCCCTTTCTAAGGGGAGGGAAAATGATGGAGCCTTCGCTTCCCCCTTCAAATGTACAAGAACACCCACGCCGTCCATTTGGGAGACAGCCCCTGTTTTCGGATACCTCGGATGTTGAAACTCGGCAGGCATCCAAGTATCCTCTAAAGATTATTCGCGTGACTGAGGATCGAAATGTCAGATTTTTACGATTTTGAGGCGGTAGAGGCCAAGTGGAGAAACAAATGGGCCGACGAGAACACACATAAGGTCGTCAGGGACGAGTCCCGGCCCAAGTTCTATCTTCTTGAAATGTTCCCCTACCCTTCGGGCAAACTGCACGTCGGGCATCTTCGCAACTACACCATCGGCGATGCGCTCGCCCGGTTCAAAACAATGAACGGCTTTAACACGCTTCACCCCATCGGATGGGACGCGTTCGGCCTGCCCGCCGAAAACGCCGCGATCAATAACAAAAGCCACCCGCACAAGTGGACGATGGACAACATCGCCGAGATGCGGCGGCAGTTCAAAATAATGGGCATCTCCTACGACTGGGACAGGGAGGTCGCCACCTGCCATCCCGGATACTACAAATGGACGCAGTGGATTTTCGCCCGCATGTTCGACGAGGGGCTTGCGTACCGCAAAAAATCTTTCGTCAACTGGTGTGAAAGTTGCCATACGGTGCTCGCCAACGAGCAGGTGATAGACGGAGCCTGCTGGCGGTGCGACACGAAGGTTTACCAGCAGGAGCGGGACGGCTGGTTCCTCGCCATCACCCGTTACGCCGAGCGCCTGCTCGATGCGCTCGACGAACTCAAAGACGGTTGGCCGGAGCGCGTGCTGGTGATGCAGAAGAACTGGATCGGCCGCTCCGTCGGGGCAGAGGTTGATTTCCCGGTAGAAGGCGGCGGGACGATAAGGGTTTTCACCACAAGGCCCGACACGCTTTACGGGGCCACGTTCATCTGCCTTGCGCCGGAGCATCCGATGAGCCTTGCGCTGGCCAAAGGGACGGAGCTTGAGGGCGAGGTGGAGACATTCGTCCGCGAAACCATCGGCGAAGACAGGATTGCAAGAACCGCCGAGGGCGCGGAGAAGAAGGGAGCGTTCACCGGCAGATACGCCCGCAACCCGATGAACGGGGAGCTTGTCCCGATATGGATCGCAAACTTCGTGCTCATCGAATATGGGCATGGCGCGATAATGAGCGTCCCCGCGCACGACCAGCGCGATTTCGATTTCGCCATCAAATACGACCTGCTTGTCCGCATCGTCATCCGTAACGGCGATCAGGAAGATTCAAGCCAGATAGCCGCCGAAGCGATGCAGTCCGCTTACGAAGGCGACGGGGCGATGGTCAATTCCGGCCCCTTCACCGGACTTCACAACCGCAACGAGGGGATAGAAAAAGTCATCGCCCATCTGGAGAGGAACAAGATCGGCGAGAAGTCGGTGAACTACCGCATCCGCGACTGGGGCATAAGCCGCCAACGTTACTGGGGCGCGCCTATACCGGTGGTGCACTGCGCCAAATGCGGCCCCGTGCGTGTGCCGGACAAGGATTTGCCGGTGATACTGCCGTTGGACGTGGAGTTTCCCGAAAGCGGCAAATCTCCCATCGCAGAGCTTGAATCGTTCATCAACGCAAAATGCCCCAAATGTGGCGGCCCCGGAAAAAGGGAGACGGACACGATGGACACGTTTATGTGTTCGTCGTGGTACTTCGCGCGTTACGCGTCGCCGAGGCTGGATACCGCGATGGTGGATAAAAAGGACGCGGATTATTTCCTGCCGGTTGACCAGTACGTCGGCGGGATCGAACACGCGATACTTCATCTATTGTACGCCCGGTTCTTCACACGATTCCTTCACGACATCGGCGTGGTTCCGTCGCCGGAGCCGTTCCGCCGACTGTTGACGCAGGGTATGGTGGTAAAAGACGGAGCCAAGATGAGCAAGTCAAAAGGCAACGTTGTGCCGCTCGACGAGATGGCCGTCAAATACGGAGCCGACGCGACCCGGTTGTTCATCCTCTTCGCCGCGCCGCCGGAACGCGACCTGGAATGGAACGACGCTGGAATAGAAGGCGCGTCACGATTCGTCAACCGTGTTCACAGAATGGTCACGTCAAACATCGATTACATGAAAAAGGGGGGAGGCGCGCCTTCGGGGTTGGAGGGCCTGTCAAAAGAAGTGGCCGATCTTCGCAGGGTGACGCACAAGACGATAGCGCGGGTGAGCGGCGATTTTGCGCGGTTCCAGTTCAACACCTCCATAGCCGCCGTGATGGAGATGGTCAACGCGATGACGTCTTTCGAGGCCAAAGAAGCGCAGTTCGCCCCAGAGGTTTTCCGCGAGGCGGTGGAGGCGTTGATAACCCTGCTTTCGCCGATAACGCCGCATCTTTCCAACGAGCTTTGGGAAGCGATGGGCGGGAAAGGCTCCATGCGGACGAAAGCGTGGCCCAAGGCGGACGCCGACTGCATGAAGGAAGACGAGATATTGATAATCGTCCAGGTGAACGGCAAACTGCGCGGGCGCGTGACGGTTTCTCCTTCCGCGTCGAAAGAAGAAATCGAGAGCGCCGCCATGAACGACGAAAAGGTCAAACCGCATCTCGAAGGCAAGCAGGTGAAGAAAGTGATTGTGGCGCCGGGGAAGCTGATAAATTTCGTGGTGTGACGGGGGGGGCTTAGGCCCCCTGACAAGGAGAGCTTTGCATAAGTCAACGATTAACTCCTGACCCTCTCCCCGCCAACTTTGCGGGGAGAGGAAGGCGCTTTGCGCCAAGTGAGGGGTTTCAAGCAGTACCTCAATGATGTTGAGCTACGCGTGGCTCAAACTCAAAACACTGATTGTAGCCCTCACCCCAACCCTCTCCCGCGATATGGCGCGGGAGAGGGAGTGGAAACATCGGTCAACGACTTATGCAAAAGGTATCCCTGGCAAGCGCACGGCGGGGTGTTCTTCACCCCGCCGTCCAGTTCGAAAGAGTCCGGGGTGAAGAACACCCCGGACAGCATGATTTTATGTACCCCTCACCCGGCGCAGAGCGCCACCCCTTCGGAGGACTCAGGGCAAGCTCTCTCCCGCAAGGGGCGAGGGTAGAGAGAGGCCCGGAGGGCGCCCGTCTACAACGCTCCCTTCGTCAGCTTCTTCATCATTTCGCTCCGCAGGTTTGCAAGATCGGAGTATTTCTTGAACTCCTCCCGATCGTAAAGGTTGGGGTTTATGTAAACCGCCTCCATCAGGCGCGACGACGCCATCGCCTGATCCTGCATCTCCAGGAACGTCTCGGCCTGGTCGCACAAAATCCACTCCCGCCCCTTCGATTTGGCGGTTACGGAAAGAAGTTTGTCATACACCCCAACGGCCTCGGTAAACCGCATCTCGTCGCGCAAGGACTCGGCGTAACGCCTGCTGGCCGTTTTGTAGTTCTCGGAGACGATGTCCTTGTCGGGGATGTCGAAACCCAACAGCTCCTCGTAGATATCCATCGCCTTGCCGTACTGCCCGCTTTTGCGTAGCTCCACAGCGAAGTTGTTGAAAGCCGGGCCGACGGCGCCCGGATCAACTTTTATGACGTCGCGGAACATTTTCTCCGCCTCGTCGTATGCGCCCCTTCTCGTCAGCAGTATCGCCTTGTCTATGCGGATGTCCACGTCAACGTCGGAATTGTCGGCGGTGACGCTGTTGGTTTTCTCCATCATGCGCGCGACAAGCTCCGAAAAACGCGGCTCGTGCCCGGTAAGCCCGATTCCTCGCGGGTCGATGTCCACAAGCGCGGCGAGCATCGGCGCGTAAGGCTCCGGCGGCAGGCGTTCCGGCGTGTGGGCGTATTCCCTGGCCATCTTGTCGGTGAGCTTCTCCGCCTCTTCGAGGTATTTCATCCCCATCGCGTACATCGTCTTGAGCCGCTCCGGGTTCTGCCTGGTCTTCGGCTCTTTCATCAACCGGAAGCAACAGGCCGACACTTTGGCGAAAGGCTCCGGCATGGATTGCTCCAATACGTTGGCGTATCGGTAGTCGTTGAGGGCGGCCACGTACTGCGCGCTCTTGTAAAAAGCGTCGCCGCGTTTTATGAGAACGTTAAAATCGGGCTTTAGCTCGATGGCTTCCGTAAACAGCTTGATGGCCGATTCGTAATCGGACTCTTTCATCAGGTTCTCGCCTTCGGACAGAAGCTTGCGGTATTTGCCCACGGCTGTGACGTCGAGTTTGGAGCTTTCGCTGTCCGGCTTTTCGGCGGAGGTGTCGAAATCTTTTTTAAGCAGGGCGTTGAATTCCACAAGGCCGCGGAGTATCGCCTCCACGTTTATGTCGAAATGCGCGTTGGGATCGAGAAAAAGACAGTAGCGCACGCCGAAATGGCCCAGCAGGCGGAAAAGCTCTTTTTGCTTGGCGGACGAGGTGGCTCCCATGAAAATCGGGATCAGCCCCATGTTCAATATGAACGGGGCCTTTCGTTTAAGCTCGCGCAGTATCGTAACAAGAGTGGAGCCGGAAGATGTCGGGCGGTAATGGACGAGAACCAGGTCGCCGTTCTTGAGCCAGTTGAGCAGGCTGGCGGTCAGCCCTTTGGAGCCGATATCCTTGGGCAGAGGCTGGGTCAGGAAACCGGCTTTGCTCAGGACGTCGCCCATATTGGCCGAAAGGACGGGGTCGTCCGCATAACATGAGACGCGGGGGTATTTGCCAGTCAACTCCCTGAGCTTGGGCTTGTATTCGATATAGAGCTTTTGCAGAGGCGGCAAAAGCTGGTTTAAAGTTTCATTCTCGGCCATTACGCGTAACCTTTGATTGTCGAGGTTTTCTCCCGCTTCTCGCTCGGCGGGGTGTTCTTCGCCCCGCCGTCCAGTTCGAAAGAGTCCGGGGTGAAGAACACCCTTTGTCCCCCGAAGCTCGGGGGACCGCAACGGGGCCTGCCCTGAGCGAAGCGAAGGGTTGCGAG
>JADGAO010000232.1 GCA_015231995.1 Nitrospinota bacterium
TCGTCTCCAACGATGACGGCCAGAGCCGCGCCAGACCTGTCCGCGCGTTTAAGCTGGTTTTTCAGGCTTCCAAAACCGAATCCTCTATCCACCACATATTTCTCGCCCCGGAGCCGGTGAGCCAGCTCGAAAACCGTTTCCTCCGCGCCTTCGCTCATGGCGATAAGATACAAGTCCGGCCTCATGCCGTATATTTCCTGCGCCTGGGCGCGGGCTTCTTCGCCAAGCAGGGTTATGAGCCGCTCCACGCCCACGGCAAAGCCGATGGCCGGGGTGGGCGGGCCGCCGAACTGTTCCACAAGGCTGTCGTACCTGCCGCCGCCTGCGACGGCGTTCTGCGCTCCAAGGTTGTTGGATGTGACTTCGAACGCGGTGCGCGAATAATAATCCAGCCCGCGCACAAGCCGAGGATCGAGAACCACCGGAAGCTCCATCTTCCTGAGAGGCCGCCGCACACCCTCCAGATGAGCCTGGCACGGGTCGCAACGGTGTTTGTCTATCATCGGGGCGTCCGCCGCCACCGCCCTGCATCGCTCGGACTTGCAGTCGAGCACACGCAAAGGGTTGCGCTCCAGCCGCGCCACGCAGTTTTCGCAAAGCAAATGGGCGTGGCTCCTCAGGTACGCGAGCAGAGCTTCCCTATAAGCCGGACGGCAATCGGCGCACCCCAGCGAGTTGAGCACGACCTTCAAATCCGTCACCCCAAGCTCTGTGAAAAAATCCATCAACGCCGCGATGATCTCCGCGTCGGCGTCGGGGCCGGACGCGCCGAATATCTCCGCGCCCACCTGATGGAACTGACGGAACCGTCCTGCCTGCGGCCTCTCCGCCCGGAACATCGGGCCGGTGTAGAAAAGGCGGGTGACTCCGGGCGGCTCGTACAATTTGTGTTCGATGTACGCCCGCACCACCGCCGCCGTCCCCTCCGGGCGAAGCGTCAGCGATTCGCCCCCACGGTCGCTGAAGGTGTACATCTCCTTCTCGACGATATCGGACGTTTCGCCGATGCCTCTGGAGAACACCTCGGTCTTTTCGAATATCGGCGTTTTTATTTCCTGAAACCCGTACAGGCTGAACACGTCCAGGGCCGCGTCCTCCACCATACGGTGAAACGGCGCGTCCTCCGGCGTGATGTCTTTTGCGCCCCTGACTCCCTGCAGAGCCGTTTTTTTATCTTTCAACATATTCCCACTATCAATCCCGCTAACTAAAAGATTCCGCCAGTTTCACTATCTCCGGCAAAACGATCCCGCCCGACATCTCCACCGTGTGGTTGGCGGTGTAATAGAGCGGCGTCTTTTCCAAATTAATCTCCAGCACATACGCCCCGCTGTTGCGCGCAATGCCCGACATCCCGGCGGCCGGCTGTATCACCCCGGACGTGCCGACGGTGATAAACATATCCGACTTCTCGCTCTCATGCCAGGCTTTATCGAGCAGGGCGCCGTTAATATACTCCCCGAACCAGACGATGTGGGGCCGCTCCAACGAGCCACAATCAGGACATCTTGGCGGTATCTCCTTAAGGGGAACGTCCCGGTTCTCCCGCACGGTTCCCTCCGCAAAACAGCGGGTGAACCAGATGTTGCCGTGCAGTTCCACAATCTTTTTATTGCCGGCCACCCTGTGCAGGCCATCCACGTTTTGGGTTATCAGCAGGAATTCCTCGAACAACTCCTCGAGCCTTGCTATGGCGTAATGGGCGGCGTTTGGTTTGGCGCTAGCCACAAGGCCGCGCCGCCAATCGTACCACTCCCATACAAGCTTAGGGTCCCGCTGGAACGCTTCAACGGTCGCCAAATCTTCCGGGCGGAAACTCTTCCACATCCCCTCCGCCCCTCGGAACGTGGGCAGGCCGGACTCCGCCGAGACTCCGGCGCCTGTCAGGACAACCATTCGTTTGGCCGCTTTAAGGCGCCGGACGAATTCGTCCGGGAAGTTTACCTGCGAGGGTTGTCGTTCGTTTTTCATCATTTTCCCGAAAAGCGATTCGGTTTTTTAGAACGGTGGCAACAAGATTGATATTTTATCATTTCCGTTTACTCGGCGAAGGCTATTTGTTTGGACGGAGCAGGGGAGGGGGGGATAGAGCCTCTCCTCTGCCTTCACCCCTCCCTTGAGGGGAGGGGCCGGGGGAGGGTGGAGCAAAGCCGTAAACGTTCACAGCAAAAGATCGGGTCATGAGCTTTAGGATACGGCATGAAAACATATCATCATCTTCCGACCCTTTTCTTCAATACGGTGAATGTTGTTTAGTCACCCTCCCCCTACCCCTCCCCTCAAGGGAGGGGGGAAAAGATAGAGCCTCCCCCGCTGCCCTTCACCTCTCTGTCCCTCACCCAGTCGCCCCTACAAAGTCAGCGGTTGTCCGACGCGGGCAGTGTTATCGTAAAAACGCTTCCCTTCCCCGGCTCGCTTTCCACTGTCACTTTTCCATGGTGCGCCAGAACCACGTGTTTGACGATGGAAAGCCCCAGGCCGGTTCCTCCGGCTTTTCTGGATCGCGCCTTGTCCACCCGGTAAAACCTTTCGAAAATGCGGTCCGAATGCTGTCGCTCCATTCCGTAACCCTGGTCGCGCACGGTTATCAAAACCACATCGCCCTCGACGAAAGCGGAAACGTTTATAGCGGTGTTTTCATCGCTATAGTTGATGGCGTTATCCACGAGGTTGGAGATGGCGCTTTCGAGCAAGGGGCCGTTTATGGGCGCCTCGATGGATTGGGCGCATTCGAGATGAACGCCGATCTTTTTTTCGGCGGCTTTGCCGGAAAGCCCGTCAATGGCCTTCGCTATCACGTTGCGCACAGGCTGGGCCATAAGCTCTATCGCCTCGCCCTGCTCCAGGCTCGACAGGGTAAGAATGTCCTCGATGATGGAGCTTAGCCTGTTGGCGTGTTTGTTTATTATCTCCACAAAATGACGGGCGGTGGAAGGCTCTTCAATCGCGCCGCCCAGAAGCGTTTCGGCGAATCCGCGGATGGAGGTGATCGGCGTCCTCAGCTCGTGGGAGACGTTGGAGGCGAAATCGCGCCGGAAATTCGCCAGCCGCCTCAACTGCGTGATGTCGTTGAGCGCAACGACCATCCCGATATGCTCCCCGGAAGAGCCGGACATGGGACTGCGCGACGCCAGAGCGAACCCTTCATTCGGCCCGTCGAGCTTGATTTCCTTTTCGAAGCTGTCGCGCGCGACAAGCCCTTCTTTCACAAAATCGGCCAGTTCGTTTTGCCCGCAAATCAAAGAGACCGGAAGCCCCTCGGCTTTGGCCGATTTGAGGCCGAGCATCTCCCGCGCTTTCTGGTTTAGTTTAAGGACAACGCCGGAGCTGTCCATCGCCAGGATGCCCTCTTTCAGGCATGAAAGGATTGCTTCGTTCCGTTTGATCTCGCTATCGAGATTTTCCCGAAGTGTTTTAATGTCGTCCATCATCGTCTTAAGTCACATGTCAAATCTGTAACCGACGCCCCTGACGGTTATGATGCGTTCGGCCATAGTTTTAAGTTTTTTGCGAAGCGATGTCATATGCACGTCAATCGTGCGATCCGTGACGGTGATCTGCCCTTCCCGTATTTCCGAGACTATCTGTTGGCGCGTGAGCACTCCGCCGCCACGTCGCAAAAGAGCCGCCAGTATGGCGAATTCGGAGAATGTAAGCTCCAGCGCTTCCCCTGCAAGGCTGGCCTCGTGGCGTTCCTTGTCGAGCGTCAGGCCGTCTATTTCTATCTTTGCGCCTTTGATTGGGGAGCTGACCCTTCGCAAGGCGGCTTTTACCCGCGCCAGCATGACCTTTACGCTGAAAGGTTTCGTTATGTAATCGTCGGCTCCCATCATAAGACCCTTGATGATGTCCTCCTCGTCGCCTTTGGCGGAGACCATCACGACAGGAATGTGCGCGGTTCTGCCGTCCGACCGCAAACGTTTCAACGTTTCAAATCCGCTAAGCCCGGGCAGAAGGATGTCGAGGAGCGCAAGGGCTGGACGGTTTTTGACGGCCTTGTCTATAGCCTCCTCGCCGGTTGTGGCGGTGAGGACGTTATAACCAGCTTTCCTGAGATTGTAGGAGAGCAGTTCGAGGATATCTTCCTCGTCGTCCACGATCAAAACAAGTTCCATTCGCCCGATCCTTAAATTCCGGTGTTCCCGTTAATAATATTCCATTAATCGTCCCATTGATTGTTAGAATTTGGTTAAAACAGCCAAATGGGGGGAGGCGGGCGCAGTCCAGTGAAATCAAGGCGAGCTTTGCATCGCCAGACGATTTTCCATATTTTGTCATCCTGAGCTAAGCGAAGGATCAAAGTATAATAGAAATATTCTTCTGATAGATTCTTCGCGTTGCTCAGAATGGCAATGTTCTTGTCATCCTGAAGGAGTCCTCGACCGTTGTCATCCTGAGGGAGTCCTCGACTGAAGGATCAGAGTAGAATGAATTCTTCTATTGATAGATTCTTCACTGCGCTACGCGGAGTTTACCCTGAACTCTGTGAAGGGTTCAGAATGACAAACTCTGTTGGATTCTCCGGCTTCGCCTCAGAATGACAACGTGGCCCTCAGAATGACATTACGTTCACAACGACAATCCACATCAACCTGATATGATATTTGCATATTGCCATGCCGCCATCCGAGCGTTGACATGCGGAATGTGATATAATTCGCCCGTTATTGTTCCATTTCAAGCCGGAAATTAAGGGTGACAGTGTTTTCCTGATGAGCGAAAGCGCAGAACATATCGAACAGGCTGATCGCCTAAGCGAGTTTCACGACCGGGAAACAGTCAAGCTGGTTCTCGACCTTGGCGCCTCGTTTGCGGCTGAGAGGCGTTTGGACACTCTGCTCGAGAAAATCGTTGACCACTCCCAGCTTGTTACAAACGCAGACGGTTGCACTCTCTATCTTCGGGAGCCGGACGGGCGCCTCGGGTTTTGCATCAATAAAAACCATT